>CASQEL010000248.1 GCA_949427775.1 uncultured Desulfovibrionaceae bacterium | reverse complement strand
AATGACGGCAGCGAGATTGAATGAAACCGGAGAGTTTCATTCGAGAATGCTCTAGAATTGCAAATATACGCGAGTACTGTATGCCGCACACCGCAGTCTGTGCCATCATCAAAGATGAATCACTGTTTCTTAAGGAATGGATTTACTACCACTATATGATAGGGTTTGAAAAATTTATTCTTTTCAATAACGGCAGCAGCGATACTACGCACGATGTTCTTTATGATCTTGTTTCTTCAAATATAGTTGATATCTACGATATAACAGGAAGCCATATTCAGGAAAAGGCATACACCTGCTGCATAGAGATGTATAAGGGACATATCGATTGGATAGCTTTCATCGATGTGGATGAATTTATCGTCATGCAGCAGTGCCTTGATATACGTATTTTTCTTTCCGAATATGCCGACTATGCAGGCTTGTCTCTCCATTGGAAAATGTTCGGTTCCAGCGGGCACATTTCGCGTCCCAAAGGTTTGGTTGTAGAAAATTATACAAATCACCTCCACCATCACCCCGGAAGATTTCAAGTAAAAAGCATTGTCCGACCCGATCTCGTCACAGCCGTACAAAATCCGCATATATTTGGTTTCAAAAAAACACACTATGGTGTTGATGAGCAGTATTTTCCTGCAAGCACACCCCATATGCCTTATACAGCGGAAAAAATATGCTTACACCATTATTTTTATAAATCACAACAGGACTATGAAGAAAAAATAGCAAAACGCAAAAAAAATCCTCGTTATCCACAGCGCGCCATGGAAGAATTTTATGATCATCTATATGAAAAACAACGACAAGAAACATTTTCAAAAATACATATCAATATGCTGTCCGCATGCTTGAAAAAAAATACGCCTTGCAGATATGTGGACATAGACGGTGATGTATTTAAAAGTTATGAATTTTATGAATTTTCTGACATAATATATGAGTATATAAAAAACAAGCATATTGCGGAAGCACATATTGCCATTGCCGCGACACAAAAAAAATTTCAAGATTTATATGAATATGTATATATAAAAACTGTTTTCTATATAGAGAACAATGATTTTTTTCACGCAAAGAATTCCGCATTGCAGTTGGTGCAAAAATCTCCATCCTTGCAAAGCTATTATATGCTGTATACGGTTTACAAGTATTTCGGAAAAATAGATTCCGCTGAAAGAATAAAACTGTTCATGCAGCATGCCGCGCCACTCTACGCGGCCGAAGAATACGAACTTTCAGAAAAAGTCAAGATGTTATAACATCCTGCCATACCTCTGTCCTGTAACGCTCACGGGCATCTTTCAAAACGGAACGGCGTCCCCCGTCGTAACATGCAGAAACTTCGACCTCGAATCCGGCACGGTCGGAACCTTACATGCCGTCACGCAAGTACTGTTGGATTTTGCCGGGGAAAAAACATGCCGCTATATCAAGAGCGCCTCCGGCTCTTCCGATCAGCCTTCGACATAGCGCTGTCTTTGAAAAGGAATTTTATCAGGAACATCAGTAATGCAAAAAAGGGCCAGAAATTTCTCCTGACCCTTGTGGAAGTGTGGCGGAACGGAAGGGACTCGAACCCTCGGCCTCCGGCGTGACAGGCCGGCGTTATAACCGTCTTAACTACCGTTCCGTTTTCCAAGTGGTGGGCAGTACAGGACTTGAACCTGTGGCCCCCGCCGTGTGAAGGCGATGCTCTACCAGCTGAGCTAACTGCCCCTTGGTGAGAAATCGGTTTAGCGAATACATCCTCCTCTGTCAACTAAAAAACATTGGTAAAAAAATTTGCACGGGCTTTTTTTTATAACATCGTAATATAACATATTATTTATTTTGATTAGTTTTCAGGAACCATTCTCGGCACTTGCCCCGACCACAGCGAAGTGTTACTCTGGAGAGATAAGTACAACATATTGAAACTACTGGAAGACAACCTCTAAACAGGTCTATGCTCACTGTTGCCATGTCCACGTCACGTCGCCTTTGCCGGATAGTATGTCTCAGTCTCATCCTTCTCAGCGCCGGATACGCTCAAGCCCGCGTCATCGACGCCGTGGCCATTATGCGTCAGCCTGCGGACGAAAACATGTGCGCCCTCACCTTTGACGACGGCCCCGGTCCGTTCACGGCCCACTTGTTGGACTCTCTGCAGGCGGAAGGCGTTCACGCCACATTTTTCGTGCTGGGACAGCAGGTACGGCGGCACCCTGAACTGGTTCAGCGTATGCTCGCGGAAGGGCATGAAGTAGGCAGCCACAGCTATTCACATCCGAACATGCGCAAGCTCGCCCCGGAAGCCCAATTCGAACAGTTGGACAAAACAAATCAACTGTTGCGGGAGCTCGGAGGCGATCCGAAATATTTTCGTCCCCCCTACGGCAAGTTCGACAAGGCCATTGCCGCCATGGCCGACACCATGGGCATGTCCATTGTTCTCTGGTCGGCGGACAGCATGGATTGGAAGCGCCGTCCCGTCGATTACTCCAAAATGGCCAGCGCCACAGGACGCCCTTCCGCACCGGGGCACATGCGGGGCGTCTTCCTCTTTCATGATATTCACAAGGGCACGGTGGAAGATCTGCCGCGCATTCTGTCCGATCTCCGTGCCGGCGGTTGCCGGCGGTTTGTGACCATTTCCGAGTACATGCTGGAGCCACGCCGCGAAGCCCCCGTGCTGGCAGACGGCGAACTGCCCCCTTCCCCCGCGGTCCCGTCGCCGGAGGAACAAAAAGTCTCTCTGCCGGGAGCACAGCAGGCAAAAAACCAGAAATTACAACAGGAACATGCCGCCATTTCGGCGTCCTCCGGCGCAAGGGCCGACGTGCCTCTGGCGCGGAGCAGCCGCCCCTGGTTCTGGCCCGGGCTGTTCCGCAGCGGCACATAGAGCGGCTTCGCTGCGATGCGCGAACCTGCGTAACAGCACTCCGGGTACACAAAAGCGCAGTCCCGTGAGCAAGGCGCTGCACACAGACTCTTTGCTGCTTCCCCGGCTTCAGCGACGCAGATACTTGGCTGCGAAGGCCCCGGCGCCGAATCCGTTGTCGATATTGAGCACAGCCACGCCGGGCACGCAGGAACAAAGCATGGTCTGCAACGCCGCTCTGCCTCCGGCGCCGACGCCATAGCCTACGGAAGTAGGCACCGCAAGCACCGGACAACGGACAAGACCGGCGACCGCTGCGGGCAGCGCTCCTTCCATGCCCGCGACAGCCACGATCAACCGGGCCGCATCCAGCGCGGGCAGGTGCGGTTTCAGTCGATGTAGCCCCGCCACGCCCACATCCGCGACAAATCCCGCATCCAGACCGAAAAAACACATGGTTCCGAAAGCTTCCAGGGCCGTGGCCCGATCCGCGGCTCCGGCGGACAGCACCAGAACCTCGCCGCGCGCAGGCCACGGCGGATCCAGCGGCAGCGGGCGTCCCACTGTGAACAATCGGGCCTCCGGCCAGAAGCATCCGCCGGGAAACGCCTGCTCCAGCAGTCGCCCCTGCCCGGCATCGACGCGAGTGGCCAGCACCGGTCCCGTCTCCGCCAGGCGAGCCATGGCCGTCCGCAGTTGGGCGTCGCTTTTTCCCTGCGCGAACACCACTTCCCCCAATCCGGTGCGCACGGCCCGGTGCGCGTCCAGCGTCAGGCCCGTCAACATGTCTTCCACCGGAGCCAGGCGGCAGCGAGCCAAAGCATCTTCAGGCGCCACCGCGCCCCGCGCCACCTGTTCCAACACTTCCAGCAATCCGTCGTCCCGCATAAACAGCTCCTTGACATAGTTGGAACGGTTTGCCGTTGAAAACGGCAATCGCTCCGGCGGTCGCGGGAGCGGACGCCCGC
>CASQEL010000247.1 GCA_949427775.1 uncultured Desulfovibrionaceae bacterium | reverse complement strand
CCGATGACTCCTGTCCGGGTTCCTGCCTACAGTCCGCGCATCCTCACCAGGCCCAGAACCCCAAGTCCCTGAACCTCCCGTACTAGGGGTGAGGAGAGCAGATCATGTCCGACACCTTTGATTACGGCACCGGTCGCCGCAAGACCGCCACTGCCCGCACCCGTCTGTATGCCGGAACCGGCGCCATTCTGATCAACGGACGTTCTTTCGAGGACTATTTCCCCCGCAAGACGTTGCAGATGATCATCCGTCAACCCCTGGTGCTGACCAAGCTGGCCGACAAGTTCGACGTCAAGGTCAATGTGGCCGGCGGCGGCGTGTCCGGTCAGGCCGAAGCGGTGCGCCACGGCATTTCCCGCGCTCTGCTGAGCGTCGATCCCGCGCTGCGGTCCCTGCTCAAGCGCGCCGGGTTCCTGACCCGCGACGCCCGCAAGAAAGAACGTAAAAAGTACGGTCTGCGCGCCGCCCGCGCCCGGTACCAGTACTCCAAGCGTTAATCCGGGTTTTCTTTACGGTATATCCAAGAGCAGGTCGTTTCGACGGCCTGCTCTTTTGTCGTTGTGCGGCCTGCCGGACGCACGAACCCGCAGCGTGAAGTTCTCCGTGCGCCCGACAGGAGGAGCTGTCGGTCGGACGGCAACAGGCGCCCGCCGGGAGGCGCGTCTGTCGGGTTCTGCGTCGCTGCATTTCGGCAGAGGCGTGCGGCTCGTATATCGCCCCGGCGACATGCAGCGTCGCCGGACCGCGTCCCTTCTTGTTCGCGGCGCGTGTACCGCGCGGCTCTCCGATGTTCGCCGTCGGGCAACAGGTGTTTCAATTGTTTGGAGGGAAATATATGTCTTTGGAAATATTGGAATATAAGTATACGCACACGGTCACGGAAGCCACCACGGGGTATTTTTCCTGCGAGCCGCAAGGCGTGGAAAATTTCGATGCGGCGTTGGCGCGCCTGGAAGCCGCGCCTATGGACGATTTTCTGCACCAGCATCTGCTGCGCCGTTTGGGCGCTGCGTCGCTGGAGCAGTTGCGCTCCCGCCTGCCTGAAGCGTTGGGCACGGACGGAACGCCCGGTCGCCCGGTGCTGGCGGCGCTGCTTCTGGAGTGCGCCATGCTCAACGCCGCCCAGGCTCCGCTGGCGGACGCCTTTCCCCCCAACGCCGCGGAAGAGCTTGCCCGCCATACCCCGCTGATCCCTCTGCGCTGGAGCCGTTTGGCGGACGGTCCGGCCCATCGGGCATGGAGCGCGGTGTTCGCTGCCAACCTTTCCGGACATCATGTCCTGCCGCGCCCTGATGAGGAAGAAATGCCGCCGTTGTATACGCCGGAGCTGTCGACGGCGGAGGGCGATGTTCCTTCCATTGCGGATATCCATGCCCGGTTGGCGGCGACGCCGGGTGCGCCCCGTGAACGTCCCCCGGCGCAGGAAACCGCCGCCCGCGCCCTGGAATTGCTGGTGGACAACGGCATAGTAGCCGGCGTGGAGATGCGTCATGAGGCGTCGCTGTCGCCCATCGCCCTGTTGCGCCCCTGGAATCTGGATATCGCCGTGCGCAACGGGAGTCTGAACTATACGCTGCGCGGGCAGGCCACCGCCTACGGACGCGGTCTGTCTGTGGCCGAGGCCCGGGCCTCGTATGCCATGGAAATGGTGGAAAGGGCGTCTGCCTACGCCACAGTGGAAAAGGGGGCCGTTGTGGGACTGACGCGCGCCGCGCCCTTGATCCGCGCCCGCTATTCGGAGCTGACCGCTCAGGGACGGGCCGCTCTGGACCCCAACGAGTTGCCGCTGGAGGTTCCCTATGCGGATCAGCCGCTGCACTGGCTGGAGGCGCGAGCCGCCGGCGACGGCGCGTGCGTGCTGGCGCCCGCGCAGGCCGTCTATCTGTTTTGCAATCTGGACGAACAGGCATTGCAGAGCGCGGCCGGTTCCACAGGGCTGGCTTCGGGCAATACGCTGGAGGAAGCCAAGGCGGCGGCGTTGACGGAAATTCTGGAGCGCGACGCCGAAGCCACGATGCCCTACCATCGGTCGCGCTGTTTCACCCTGCGCTGCCGGGACAAGCGCCTGCAATCTCTGCTGGATGACTACGCGGCGCGGGGCATCCATGTGCAGTTTCAGGATTTGACCACGGAATTCGGGGTGCCCTGCTATCAGTGTTTTGTTCTCGGCCCCAAGGGGCAGGTGGCGCGGGGGACCGGGGCCGGACTCTGCGGCCCGCGCGCGGCGCTGGCGGCCCTCACGGAAACGCCGTATCCCTACCCGAACGGCGGCCCCTCCGGTCCGGGATTGCGGGGGCTGCCCGAGCGGATTCTGGAGGAACTGCCCGATTACCGGCTGGAGTCTCCCGCCCGCAATCTTCAGTTATTGGAAATGCTCCTTGCGGAGCATGGCCGCCGTCCGCTGTATGTGGAACTGACGCGGGAAGATCTGGAATTTCCTGTGGTCCGGGCCATCGTGCCCGGCCTGGAGTTGACGGCGGAACCGGACGGATTTTCCCGCATTCGTCCCCGGCTGTTCCGTAACTATCTGAAGCTGTTCGTCGAGCAGGAGCTTGTCCATAAATAAGGCGTTCACGGGCAATGGCCGTGTCACATTCAACGACACCCCGCATTCGCCACAAGAGTTTTTTGAAGGGCGAGAGGGAAGCTTTTCCGCGAAAATATTCCCCCTCGCCTTCGGGAGCCGTATAAGCCTCTTATGCGTTCAGGTCGCGGGAAACGGAGTTGCCAGCTTCCCCCGTTCTGTGTAAGCTGCAAGAAATTTTGTATACAATGGCGCGGACCGTCCGGAGGATCGCGCCGGCATAACCCCGCAACATTTTGGGAGGTCAGGGATGAAATTGGGTAAACGTCTGCTGATGCTGGCTGTTACGGCTCTTGCGCTGGGCGCTGCCGCTACGGCGTTCGCCGCCGGAGATCCTGTCAAAATCGGCGTCTACCTGCCGCTCACCGGGCAGAACGCCTTCGGCGGGCAGCTCGAACTGGAAGGCGTCAAGCTGGCGCATCAGGAAATGCCTACCGTGCTGGGGCGTCCCGTGGAGCTGGTCGTGGTGGACAACAAGTCCGATAAGGTGGAAGCGGCCAACGCGGTGAAACGTCTGACCGAGCGTGACAAGGTCATCGCCATGATCGGCACCTACGGCTCCTCGCTGGCCATGGCCGGCGGCGAAGTGGCCGAAAAGGCCAAGATTCCCGCTGTGGGCACCTCCTGCACCAATCCTCTGGTGACGCAGGGCAAGAAATACTATTTTCGCGCCTGCTTCATCGATCCCTATCAGGGCGCCGCGGCGGCCACCTATGCCTACAAGAATCTGGGTCTGAAAAAAGCCGCCATCCTTATGGACGTGTCCAACGACTACGCCGTGGGCCTGTCCGCCTTCTTTGATCGCTACTACAAAAAACTGGGCGGAACCGTGGTGGCCAAGCTCAAGTACAGCTCCGGCGACCAGGACTTCACGGCGCAGTTGACCGAACTGATCAGCAAAAAGCCCGATATCGTGTTTATGCCCGCCTACTTCGCCGAAGGCGCCATCATCATGAAGCAGGCCCGCGAACTGGGCGCCACCTTCCGGCTGATCGGGGCCGACGCCATGGACAACCCCGACACCGTCAAGATCGGCGGCAAGGCTGTCGACGGTTTCATGCACACGACCTTCCCCTACGACATCGGCATGGCCAACATGAGTGCCGAAGCCAAAAAATTCACCGAAGCCTGGAAGAAAGCCTACCCCGAAAAGGATCCCAACGTGAACGCGGCTCTGGGCTACAACTGCTATTTTCTGATCATGGACGCCATCAAGCGCGCGGGCAAGGCCGATCCCGCGTCCGTGACCAAGGCGTT
>CASQEL010000246.1 GCA_949427775.1 uncultured Desulfovibrionaceae bacterium | reverse complement strand
ATTGCCGCACGACCTTCGAGGTGGTGTCCGGCGGCATCGGCGCGCAGTCTTCCGTGGCCGGAGGCGGGCGTTACGACGGATTGATCCGCCAGCTGGGCGGCCCGGATCTGCCCGGCATCGGCTTCGCCTGCGGCATGGAGCGTCTGGCGCTGCTGCTGCCGCCGTTGGAGACGGCGCGTCCCGATTTCCATATCGTGGTCATGGAGGCCGCGGCGTTGGAAGCGGCCTTTCTGCTGGCCGCGAGCCTGCGCGACCGGGGATTCTCCGGAGACATGTGCCACTCCGGGGGCGGCTTCAAAAGTCAGATGCGTCAGGCGGACAAGTCCGGGGCGCGCAACTGCCTGATTCTGGGGCCGGAGGAAATGGCCTCCGGCACGGTAGTGGTCAAGGACATGGATTCGGGCCGACAGACCACGGTGCGCCGGGACGAGGCCGCCGCGCTGCTGCGCGACCGCGGACAGGCGGAGCGGCGTTGTTGCTGAGCGGCGGCATACGTCCGCAATGAAAACTTCTTTGCAACCAGGACGGGGACGCCCCGGACCTGCCTTCGGGAAAGACTTATGAGCGAACAGAACACGGATATTCAGCAGGATCACCAGCAATTCGTCGAGCCCCTGAGCGACTGGCGGCGCACCGGCACCTGCGGCGAGCTGACCCTGGCCGACGACGGCCGGGATGTCTGCCTGATGGGGTGGGCCCAGTACCGGCGCGATCACGGCGGGCTGATCTTTGTGGACATGCGCGACCGGGCGGGACTGACCCAGGTGGTCTTCAGTCCGGAAATCGCGCCCGAAGCCCACGAAAAGGCCTCCATTCTGCGTTCGGAATACGTGTTTGCGATCAGGGGCAGGGTGCGTCCCCGTCCCGAAGGCATGACCAATCCCAACATGGTCACCGGGGAAATCGAGGTGGTGGTCCACGAGTGGAAACTGCTCAACACCAGCAAGACGCCGCCGTTCCCCATCGAAGACCGCTGCGAGGCCGGGGAGACGTTGCGTCTCCAGTGGCGCTATCTGGATCTGCGCCGTCCGCGCATGGCCAAAAATCTGATGCTGCGCCACAAGGTGGCCCAGTGCGTGCGCCGCTATCTGGACGAGAACGGCTTTCTGGAAATCGAAACTCCGGTGCTCACCAAATCCACGCCCGAAGGGGCGCGGGACTTTCTGGTCCCCAGCCGCCTGAACCACGGCATGTTCTATGCGCTGCCGCAGTCGCCCCAAATTTTCAAGCAGTTGCTCATGGTGTCCGGCATGGAGCGGTATTTCCAGATCGTGCGCTGTTTCCGCGACGAGGATCTGCGCGCCGACCGGCAGCCCGAGTTCACGCAGGTGGACATCGAAATGTCCTTTGTGGACGAGGAACAGGTCATGACCATGGCCGAAGGGCTGATGGCCGGAGTGTTCAAGGAAACCAAGGGGCTGGATCTGCCTCTGCCGTTCCCCCGCATGACCTACGACGAGGCCATGAGCCGTTATGGCGTGGACAAGCCCGACACCCGTTTCGGTCTGGAACTGGCGGACGTGACTTCCATCGTGCGCGGTTCCGGCTTCAAGCTGTTCGCCAGGGCCGAACTGGTCAAGGCCATGAAGGTTCCCGGCGGCGAAAAGCTGACCCGCAAGGAGATCGACGATTTCACGGAATTCGTCAAAATCTACGGGGCGCAGGGCCTGGCCTGGATCAAAATCCGTCCGGACGAGTGGCAGTCGCCCATCGCCAAATTCCTGTCCGAGGACGAGCGGCGGGGCATTCGGGACGCGCTGGATCTCCAGGTGGGCGACATCGTGTTCTTCCAGGCCGGAGAGAGCGCCATGGTCAATGCGGCGCTGGGCAATCTGCGCGTGCATCTGGGCGAACATCTCGGCCTGATTCCGGAAGACGCCTACAATTTCCTGTGGGTGACGGATTTTCCGCTGTTCGAGTATGATACCGAGGAAAAACGCTATGTGGCCTGTCACCATCCCTTCACCTCTCCGGCGGTGGGGCACATGGCGTTGATGACTGCCGATCCCGCGGCGGCCCGGGCCCGGGCCTATGATATGGTGCTCAACGGCAGCGAGGTGGGCGGCGGCTCCATCCGCAATCATTCCGGCGAAGTGCAGCGCCGCATGTTCGACGCGCTCGGCTTTGATCGGGAAGAGGCCGAGGCCCGTTTCGGCTTTCTGATCCATGCTCTGGAGCACGGCGCGCCGCCGCACGGAGGCATTGCCTTCGGTCTGGATCGGCTGGTCATGATTTTGTCCGGCTCCTCCAGCATCCGCGACGTCATCGCGTTCCCCAAGACCCAGAAGGCCACCTGCCTGATGACCGAGGCCCCCAATACGGTCTCCGCCCGCCAGTTGCGCGAACTGGGCCTGCGTCTGCGCGAACAGACCAGGGAAGAACAGGCGAAATAGAGCGGTTTGCCGTTGAAAACGGCAATCGCTCCGGCGGTCGCGGGAGCGGACGCCCGCGCCGCGTTTGAAATCGGACAATTTCAAAAGCAACATAACTCTATAGGGGCCGGAGAGGCGTGACGATTGCCGGAGGAACGAGGGGGCGAACAGCCCCCTCTCCTGTTCCTCCCGGCGGGGCCGCATCCCCGCGCCTTTGGTGCGCGGTGTTCCGGCCGGAGGCATTTCCCTCGCCTCCGGCCGGAGGATGTTTCCCGCGCGGTCACGGGAAGAATGAACAGCGCGGTATGCGTCGGGAGCGGATACGCGCTCCCGATTTCGTCATGGGAGCGGGGGTCATGGAAGATCGGCGGGCGGCGTTGCTGCAACTGCACGGGGCCACTGTGCTGTTCGGCGTTTCCGGGGTGTTCGGCAAGCTGGTGGCGGGCAGTTCCGAGCTTATCGTCTTCGGCCGGTCAGTGTTCGCTCTGGCGGCCTTGAGCGCGTTGTGCCTGCGCCGGGGGCGCGCTCCGTGGCGGGGGATCGGCGTTCGGGACGCGGCCGGGTTCATGCTGACGGGGCTGCTGTTGGCCCTGCACTGGTGGACGTTTTTCACGGGCATCAAGATCGGCGGCGTGGCTGTGGGCACTCTGGGATTCGCCTGTTTTCCGGCCTTTGTGGCCCTGTTTGAGGCCCTGTTTTTCCGGGAACGGCTTTCCATCGCGGAATACGTGCTTATAGCTTTTGTATCTCTGGGGCTTGTGCTGGTGACGCCTTCCTTTGCCTTCAGCGACAGGGCTACGGAAGGGCTGCTCTGGGGCGTTCTTTCCGGCGGCATTTACGCATGCAACGCCATTGCCAACCGTTTTTCCGTGGCGCATGTCTCCGGCGTGCAGGTCTGCTGGTGGCAATATGCGTTCATCGCGGCGGTTTCCGGACCGTTCGTGCTGACGGAGCTGCCCGGCGTTTCGCCTTCGGACTGGCTTTGGATCGCCTGTCTGGGCTTGTTGTGCACGGGTTTGGCGTATACCCTGTTCATCACCAGCCTGGGGGCGCTCAAGGCCCGCATGGCGGCCATCATCATTGCCCTGGAGCCGGTGTACGCCATTTTCGCGGCCTGGCTGCTGTTCGGGGATGTTCCCGGTCCGCGCGTCTGCGCGGGAGGAGCCCTGATCGTCGGCACGGTGATCTGGGCCGGACTGCGCCGGAGCTGAAACTCTTTCAGCCCCCGCGCAAGCGGCGGGACAGGGTTTCGGTTGTTGCCGCGCCGCCGGGGGAGCCTGTCCGCGCGCAAGCGGCGGGACCGGCGGGCATGTTCCGTCCCCCCGCGAAGCCGCCGCCCACTCCCGGTCCGACGGATTCCGCCGGGACGGAAGGGCGCGGGCCGATACATATTCACTCTGTTGAAAGGAACACGCTATATGATTCTGGACATCGTCAAATACCCGGACCCCCGGCTCAAGCTGAAGGCC
>CASQEL010000245.1 GCA_949427775.1 uncultured Desulfovibrionaceae bacterium | reverse complement strand
AAATACAAGGCGCTCCGCTTCCGGCGCGCCGGGCACACAGGCGTATACGCAGGGGGACAGATCGCCGTTGACGCCTACATACAGGGTGCGCGCGGCTTCTTCCCGGCAGCCGCCGGGGCGGGGACGGTCGGAAGGCAGCGCGTAGTGCACGTCGGCCCCGAAGCGCGCGGCCCGGGCAGCGACTTCGGCCAGCATTCGCCGCGCGGCCTCGATCCGCTCCCGGTCGGCAGGCGTCAGGGGCGGCGGAAAGGCTTCTGTTGCCAGTTTCGGATGGGGGATGTAGTCCAGCGTGCTGATTACGGCCGCGTGTACGCCGAGATCGCGCATGAGTTCCGGCAGTCGGCGGACGGCGTCGAGCTGGGAAGGCAGGAGCAGATAGGCCAGATGCACTTCCAGATGGACCGCGTTGCGCGCCCGGCGCACGGCCTGAAACTGGCGGATGGCGTCCACCACGCGCGCAAACGGCACGCCGGCGCGGGGCGCGTTGGACGCTTCATCCGTGCCTGTCAGGGAAAACGCCACCACGTCGATCCCGCTGTCCGCAATGGCCCGCGCCAGATCCTCATCCATGCGCAGGCCGCAGGTGGTGGTGGAAACCCGACAGCCGGCGCGCAGGGCCAGCCGTGCGAAATCCATGAAGCGCGGATGGAGCAGGGGTTCTCCCCAACCCTGGAGATGGGCGCGGCTCGCCTGTCGCAGCAGGGGCCAGAGCGCGGCAAAGGTTTCCGCCCGCATGTGTTTGCCCTGCCAGTCGGCGGCGCGCGTGGTGTGCGGACAGTAGACGCAGCGTCCCGGACACAGGGACGTGACGCCAATCTGCACGCAACTCAGGGCGCGGGGACGGCCGAACAGGGCGGCGCGCAGGCTCTCCCACACGCCGGGCCCGCGCAGGGCCGGGCTGGCCAGAGGATCGCCGGAAGGATCGGCGGGAGAGCCAGAGGATTGGTTGGCAGGAAACGCGGCCTGTGCGGCGGCTGTCTCCGGCGGGGTGCTGTTCAGAACCATGCGCGCCACCACGGTTTTTTTGCGGGTGTCCAGCTTGTTTCCACATGGGGCAGAATCGGCGTTGCCCCCCATTTCCGCTTGAAAAATTCAATACCGGGGTTGATGCCCAGCCCGAGGTTGAGCCGGGTGTGACCCCGCGCCGCGGCTGTTTCCGCCAGGGCCGACAGGAGCAGATCCGCCGTGCCGGGCGGGCTGTCGGGCCGCCGGAACGCAAAGAGATAGAAGGCGGTGGCCAGAGCGGAGCAATCGCCCACGCACAAACCCTCCAGACGACCCGAGGCGGAGCGGGCGGAAAAGAGCAACGCGTCCGGCACGGCTTCCAGATACGCGCCGATGCGGCGGAACAGGGCGGCCGAACCCGGCCCGAGCGGGCGCGAACGCAGGAACTGTTCCACAAGGTCCCCATGCTCGCGTGTCCATAAACCGGCCTTTTGGGTGGACGCAAGGGCCGCCGTGTCGGCGGGATTGGGATCCGGCGCGAGATCACGCCGCGCGCGGATCAGCGTGTTGCGCCATTTCTGGCCGGCGCGTCCGGCAGGAGGGCGGACGGGCAGGGACAGGCCCCAATAGCGATCCCGGCGGGAAACGGCGTTATCCGGCGCGGCGGAGGGACGGCAGGGAGCGAGTACAGTGATGCGCTCCACGCCGGGCAGAGCCAGAGCGCGTTCCACACTGGCGTCCACGCCGGCCGCGAGGCTGTCCGTTCCTTCTCCTTCGCCCGCGTATTCGTTGCAGCAGGCGGGCCAGGCCGCCAGCACAAGCCGCCCCGCCCGCAGGTAGCCTATTCCATCGCCGCAGGCGTGGGGCGTGCCGCCGCCCATGGCGAGAACATAGGGAATAAGCTGTTCCGGCGTCACGGCCGCCGCCGTGCAGGCGGCAAAGCGGCTGGAACAGGCGCGGGCGTCCATTTCCGGCATCAGGGGCGCTCCGTTTTCAGCGCCGCCCGCAGGCGGTGTTTCCAGGTGGGTCGTACCTGACGCAGGGTAAAGCCGTCTTCCCGCAACATGTGGCGCAGGTTGATCATGTGCGCCGCGCCCACAAAGACGGCGCAGTCGCCTTTTTCCAGAAAGGGCCGCATCCGTTCGCGAAAACGCTGATCCCGATGGCTGATGATCTGTTCGGTGCGGGTGGGAAATTCCGCGCTGGTCCCCAGCATCCGTTCCAGATCGCCGGCAATGTAGGCGGCCACGTTGCGTCGGATGGTGGCTTTCCAGCCGGGGCAGCCCTGGAAAAAGGCCAGCACGCGCGGCACGGGCACAGCCTCCAGCGAGGCGATCTGTTCCTCCAGACTTTCCATGCCGAGGACGGTCAGCCCCATGTCGTGCGCGATGCGCCACGCCTCCAGATCCACGGACTCGCGCCAGCCCTGCCGCTCCAGAAACGCCGTCCACAGCGAAAAAAGCGCGCACCAGTGACGGGTTTCCCCCAGGAAGAAGCGCACGTCGGCCGGGTTGGGCCAGGCGCAGTTGAGCAGGCGCGCCAGCCGCCCCTGCGGGCCGCGCACCACACGTTCCAGCCGGCGGATCTCTTCTTCCCGCAGCAGGCCGTTCAGGCTGGTTCCCGGCCCGCAGACCGCGCCGGGGGCAAGCTGTTTGCCGATGCGGTCCACATCGTTGAGGGTGTCCGCATCCAGCGCGCCCTCGAACAGCACGGTATCCACCTGTTCAAACAGCCGGCGGAAGCTGTGTTCAAACGAATAGCAGAAAAAGTGCGCGCTCCCCCCAATCCACGATCGCCGGCCGTTTTTTTCCAGCTCCCAGAGCATGGCGAACGGACGCTGCTCCGGCAGGGAGGCCAGAAGCTTGCGCTTGGTCAGATCCGGCGGCGCTTCCAGAAGCAGGCGGAAAAAGGCGTCCGCCGTTTCGCGTCCGGCGGAGGCCGCTTCCGTCCAGGAGGCCATGACATAGGGCAGGGCGGGGCGGGCGCCCCATTTGGTCTTGAAGCGCCGGATACCGTCGTTGACGCCAAGGCCGAGGTGCACATACGTTTTTCCCGCCGCGCGCGCATTGGCCAGCATGTGCGCGAAGAGCAGATCCGAGGCGTAGGGCGTGGGATGCTCGCGCGAGTGCGCGCCGATCAGGTACGCGGTGAACGCGGCGGGGCTGTAATCCAGCAGCAGGCAGGCGGCCAGGTTGCCTTCCGCATCCCAGGCGTTGAGCAGGCGCAGATCGAGCTTTCCCGACGGAGGGCCGCCGGCCATGCCGCGCAGGACGGCTTCCGTGCCGGCGTACAGCCCGCGCACGTTGGCCTTGAGCGGCGTGCGGGCCATGAATTCCCCCCAGAGCCGACGATGGGCCGGGGTGAACGTTCGGCCTTCCTCCACACGGAGCAGAGCGGCCGCGCGGGCCAGCGGGCGGTTCAGCCGCGTCGGGGGAGCGGCGTGCGCCGGCAGGGTGTAGAACTGATCCTCGTCCGTCAGGTGCGGCCGCAGACGTTCCGGCAGACGGGGGCCAATAGCCCAGCAGTCCACGGCGCGCCCGGCCTGCCGGGCCGGGATATCGCGCAGAACGGCGCGGAGAGCCGCGTCAAAGGCCGTGTCGTCATACTCGCCCGTCAGGGGATAGGCCACGGCCATGAGCCAGTCGTCCCCGGTGAAAAAGAGGTAGCCGTTTTCCACATGGGCCGTGCCGCCGGACATGGCTTCCATGAACGGGAGGGAATGCTCCGGCACCGTGGCCAGGGCAAGGACGGTTTCCGCTTTGGGCAGGACAGGACAGATCATGGCTTGAAACTACCGCAGCCGCGGGGCACACGCAAGGCTCTTCTTGGAGCGGATTCGCTTTGACTTTTCTCGAATGAAACTCTCCGGTTTCATTCAATCTCGCTGCCGTCATTTCGCGGG
>CASQEL010000244.1 GCA_949427775.1 uncultured Desulfovibrionaceae bacterium | reverse complement strand
ATAAACGCGCGGTATTCGGCGGCGGATCGACCGAAGGGTGGCCGAAACCCGTCTCCATGAGGGAACCCCTGAACCCGTGCGGGAATCGTAGGTTCGATCCCTCTGCGGGAGCGCGGCAACAACCGGTCGAGGGATACCTTGCAAGGCAGAGGCCGCAGGCATGCGCAGCGCGCCGGACGGACATCAGGAGCGGAGCGCAGGGCGGCTTTGTCACCGAAGCGCCTCTGACAAAGGTTCAAGGGAAGGGCGGCAATAGCCCTGACTGGCCGTGTTTGCCGTCATGCGGGGTCGATCCGCCGCCGGGCGGCGTAGTTGTCGGGCAAAATCCCGTGTTTCTGGAGTTTGTACAGCAGCGTGGAGCGGGGCAGGCCCAGCAGCGCCGCCGCGCCTTTCTTGCCGCTGACCACGCCGTTGGTCATGGTCAGCACTTTTTCTATCAACCGGCGCTCAGCGTCCGCCAACTCGAAATTTGCGGACGTCTGCGCGGCGGGAACGGCGTCCGCGGCGATTGCCGGACAGGCGGAGGCCGCGGACGCGGGCAGGGCCTCCTGCTGCAGGAGCGGATAGATCATGTCCGGGCGTATTTCACAGCCCGGATGGAGAATAAGCAGGCGTTTCAACATATTGGAAAATTCACGCACATTGCCCGGCCAGTGGTATCCTTCCAGCAGGTGTTGTGCGTCGCGGTTGAACGTGATGGGCCTGCACTGCATGTCTTCCGTCAGGATGGTCATGAGATGCCGCATCAGGCCGGGTATTTCCCCCCGGCGTTCCCGCAGCGGGGGAATATGGATGGCGGCCGCGCCGAGTCGATAGTAAAGATCCTGCCGGAATTCTCCCTGCCGCATCAGCGTTTCCAGGGCCGCGTTGGTGGCGGAGATGAACCGCACGTTCACATGGATGGAACGGCTTTCGCCCACCCGTTCGAAACAGGCGTCCTGGAGCACCTGGAGAAGTTTGGCCTGGAGCGTTTTGTCCAGATCGCCGATTTCATCCAGAAAGATGCTGCCGTTGTCGGCCATTTCAAAGCGGCCTATCCGCCGGTTGCTGGCTCCGGTGAAGGCTCCCTTGGCGTGGCCGAAAAGTTCTCTCTCAAAAAGTGTGGATGACAGGGCCGGGCAGTTTACCTTGACGAAGTTGCTGTTTTTTCTGGGGCTGTGGTGGTGAATGAAGTGGGCGATAAATTCCTTGCCGGTCCCTGTTTCACCGCAGATGAGCACCGGCACGTTGCTTTTTGCCAGCAGGCGGGCCTGTTCCACCACCCGGCGCATGCCGGCGCACTGATGAAAGAAACGGGCTTCCGCATAGCGCGGTTCTTCCGGGTACAGCAGTTCGCCCACGCGCTGCTGCAATTCGTTGTTGATTTCCTGAAGTTTTGTGTGGGCCAGCATATTGTCCACAGCCAGAGCGACCTGAAAGGAAATCTTTTCCAGAAAAATGACCAGGTTTCTGTCTTCTTCCGCCATGGGGCGCATAAAGGAGACGCTCAGCACGCCCACGGGCTGTGCCCGGCTCATCAGCGGCAGGGCTATGGACCAGCGCAGACCGGCGTCCACCATGCGCTGCACGGCGTTGAACTCCGTGAATTTTCTGAGATCGGGGACCAGATGCGGGGCGCGCAGGCGGATAGCTTCTCTGGCCAGAGGACCGCGCAGGGGAGCTTCCTTGTCATCCATGCCCGTGATGATCAGACCTTCCGCCCTGGCGAACCATTCCAGGGAGTCCGTGGCCGCATCGTAGATGCTGAGGCTGCACCGATCGCAGCGCACCAGAGGTTGCAGGGTGACGGCAAGACTGCGAAAAAGGCCCTCCCGTGTTGTCTCACGGACAAGAGCGTTGTTGATCAACAATAAAGACTGATAAAAGTTGTCAGGGAAGTCTTGCATACATTCCCTCCAGCTTTATTCATATTATGAATACATATTGCAAACTCTTGTAAATGTATTCAAGGCCGGGAGCATGAATATTGTTCCCGGCCTTTGCATTTGACTACGCGCTTTCGTATATGCGAGTCATGATAAATTCACGATGTCCGAGAACTTCAGCAGAGGTATTTCTACCGTTGCATGTCTTGATCATCATGTCAAGGAGCTTGTTCCCTGCCTGGTCCATATTCATTTCACGCCGCAGTACGCCTGATACATCAACATCGATATGTTCAGTCATGGTGCGTATTGTGCGGGGATTGGAGCACAGCTTGATCACCGGCAGAATGGGATTGCCGATCACGTTGCCCTGCCCGGTGGGGAAGAAGTGCACCACGAAGCCCGCGGCGGCGGCCAGCGTCACCATTTCGGCGGCGGCGGAAGAGGAATCCATGAACCACAGGCCCGGTCCGGTGGGCATTTCCGCCTTGTCCAGGCAGCCGACGACAGGCGCTTTGCGGCCGATTTTCTGAATATTGCCCAGGGCTTTTTCCTCGATGGTCGTCAGGCCGCCCTCGATGTTGCCCTTGGTGGGCTGGGAATCGGAAAGGTCGCTGGTTTTGTGATCATCCACGACCTTGGCGTACCGATCGAAAAAGAACTGGAATTTTTTGCGCACCTCGTCGGTGGCGCAGCGCGCGGCCACCAGATGTTCCCCGCCGGTGAGTTCCGTGGTTTCGCCGAACAGCAGGGTGGCGCCTTTCTCGTACAGCTTGTCGTAGGCGTTGCCCACCGTGGGATTGGTGGCCAGGCCGGACGTGGTGTCGGATTCGCCGCACTTGCAGGAAACCCACAGGTCTTTGACGGAACATTCCACGCGCTGGTACTCGCTGGTCAGATGCACGTATTCCTTGGCCCGGCGGGACGCGGCGCAGATGGTGTTCAAATCGCCGTTCTTTTCAATGGCGAATCCGGAGACGGGCTTGCCCGTTTTGGCGATGCCGTCGACAATGCGTTGCGTCCACAGGGGTTCGATGCCGATGACCACCACGGCGGCCACATTGGGGTTGCAGCCCACGCCGATGAGCGTGCGGAAATGCAGCTCCAGATCTTCTCCGAACTGGAGGCGTCCGTAGGCATGGGGCAGGGCCAGGGTGCCCTTGACATTGTTGGCCACGGCTTCGCACGCGGCGTTGGACAGATCGTCGAGGGGCAGGATGATCACGTGGTTGCGAATGCCCACGCGGCCGTTTTCACGCCGGTATCCGAAAAATGTCTCTTGCATGGTCTACCACCTTTTGGTTTTGACGTTGTGAACGTGCAGGTGCTCGCCTTTTTTGATGGGGGCCACGACCTTGCCGATATCGGTGTTGTACTTGATGACCGTGTCGCCGGGCGCGAAATCGTGCAGAGCCACCTTATGGCCGATGGGAATGTCGTTCAGCAGGGTGATGCCGACGGTTTTGTCTTCCTGCATGATCCAACCGGTGCAGTTTTGCCCGGCCTTCAGGCCTTCCACCACCACGACGCCGACGCCGTCGGCTTCTTCGTGGATCAGAAAATCAATGGACATAAAATCCTCCTTACAGGGTTGTATGATGTCCCGACGCCGAGGTCCGAACCGGAACGCCCGGCCGCAGCCGCGACAGGCGGCATGCGTCGTCTCCGTGTCGCCCGGTCCTCTCCGCGGGGCGCGGCGCTCCGGGAGACGGTCAGGCGACGCCGAGTTTTTTGTAAATCTCCGGCAGACGTTGCCGGACGCCCGCCGCGACTTCCTCGTAGAGATGACGTCCGTGGCTGTCCATGGCCACGGTCAGAGGGCCGAAGTTCCTGACGCGGAAGCGGTAGAGAGCTTCCGGGTGCAGTTCTTCAAAGTAGACGGCTTCCACTTCCTCGATCTGTTCTGTTTCCAGCGCGGCGGCTCCGCCCACGATGGCCAGATACACCGCGCCGTATTTCTGCATGGCTTCAAGGCTGCCCTGATACA
>CASQEL010000243.1 GCA_949427775.1 uncultured Desulfovibrionaceae bacterium | reverse complement strand
CAAGCTGAAGGCCGAGTCGGTGGGGGAGATCACGGACGAGATACGCGCATTGGCCGCGAACATGGCGGAAACCATGTATGCCGCGCCCGGCGTGGGTTTGGCCGCGCCCCAGGTGGGCGTCAGCCTGCGCATGCTGGTGATGGACCCTTCAGGGCCGGATGAGCGCAAGGATCTTCGGGTGGTGATCAATCCCAAACTCACGCCGCACGGCGACATGATCGTCAGCGAAGCGGAGGGATGTCTGTCCGTGCCCCACAACTACCGCGCCGACGTCAAGCGTTATGAACGGGTGACGCTGGAGGCCACGGATCTGGAAGGCAAGGCCATCGTGGAGGAGCTTGAAGGCTATCCCGCCATTGTGGTGCAGCACGAGGCGGATCATCTGGACGGCATTCTTTTTATCGATCATATAAGTCGTCTGCGGCGCACCATGTACGACGCGAAGGTCAGGAAATGTCTGAAGCGCGGGAAAAACTGAATCTGGTGTTCATGGGCACGCCGGATTTCGCGGCCACGGTGCTGCGGCGTCTGGCGGTCTGGGACGGCGGTCGGGTGACGGCGGCGTACTGTCAGCCGGATCGCCCGGCCGGACGGGGCCACAAGCTGACGCCTCCGCCGGTGAAGCTGCTGGCCGGGGAGCTGAACGTGCCGGTATTTCAGCCCCGGAATTTTCGCGAGGAGGCGGATCGGCGCGTGCTGGCCGAGCTGCGGCCGGACGTGCTGGTGGTGGCGGCCTATGGGCTTATTCTGCCCCAGGCCGTGCTGGACATTCCCCGACTGGGGCCGGTCAATGTTCACGGTTCGCTGCTCCCGCGCTACCGGGGGGCCGCTCCTGTCCAGCGGGCCGTCATGGACGGAGAAAAGGAAACCGGCGTGGCCATCATGCGCATGGAAGCCGGATTGGACACCGGCCCGGTGTACGCCGCGCGTCGTGTGCCCGTGGGCAGGCACACGGCCGGAACGCTGCATGATGTTCTGGCGGAGGAGGGGAGCGATCTGCTGATCGCGGTGCTGTCGCAATTGCGCGACGGCACGGCCGTGGCGACGCCTCAGGACGACGCTCTGGCCACCTATGCCGCCAAAATGACCGGGGCGGACGGGGTGATTGACTGGGATCGTCAAGCGGAACAGATAGATGCGCATATTCGCGGGGTCACGCCGTGGCCGGGTGCGCAGACGTGGCTTCTGCTGCCCGAAAAAGAAATTTTCAGAGTAATCCTTGGGCCTGGGGTCATCGGCCCGGAAAAGCCCCTTTCCGTGCCGTCTGGAGCGTTATGGGTTTTGGAGGGGGGAAAACCGGCCATCGCGGCCAGGGATCGCTTCTATATATTGGAGAATCTCCGTCCGGCCAACCGCAAGGCCATGACCGGGCGGGCGTTCGTCAACGGGTATCTTCCTCGCGGGGCCGGAGAGTTTTGCGGTCGGGCGCTGCCCCGGCCGGAGGTCTGACGGTGTTTCGCAAGTCTCCCCACTCCCTGCCGCGCTCGCAGTACGGCGGAGCGCGCAAGCGGCTGTTCATCGGGTTGATGGCGGGCAGTTGCGCGCTGCTGTGTCTGGTGCTGCCGGCGATCTGGATCGTGCCCTGCGTGGGATGGGCCGGCATCCATCCCTCGCTGCCGTTGTTGTCCGGCGTGGTGTTCCTGCTGGCCATCGCCGCGATCCTCTGGATGTGTCTGGGGCTGGTCTATCACATCTATACAGGGCGGCATTTGCCCGGCATAGCCCGCATCCGGGGATTCACCATCCGGCTGATGTTCCCGCTCATGGAACTGCTGGGCCGGGCGCTGGGATTCCGGCGCGAGGAAATCCGGCATTCGTTCGTCAAGGTCAACAATGAGATGGTGCTGGCTTCCGGCGTGCGGGCCGTGCCGGACAGACTGCTGCTGCTTCTGCCGCATTGCGTGCAACTGAGCCTGTGCCCGCACCGTCTGACGCAGGACGTGGGGTGGTGCGCGCGTTGCGGCCGTTGTCCCATCGGCGGCCTGCTGCGGCTGCGGGACACGTACGGCTTCCGTATTGCCGTGGCCACGGGCGGCACCATTGCCCGGCGCATCGTGGTGCAGGCGCGGCCTCAGGTTATTGTGGCCGTGGCCTGCGAACGGGATTTGACGTCGGGCATTCAGGACAGCTATCCGCTGCCGGTTTTCGGTGTGCTCAATTCGCGGCCCAACGGGCCTTGTGTGGATACGCTGGTGGATGTGGCGCGCCTGGAGGTGGTGATCCGCCATTTTCTCCAGTTGCCCCCCCGCCCCGGCGTGGAAGGGCTGTAATGGCGCGCCGCATGGCTGTTTTCCGGTGAGCTGATGAACAAAACAAAAGTTTTAGGAAGGGTGGGGCGCGGGGCGGGAGAACCCTTTTCCAAAAGGGTTTCCCGCCCCGCCAAAAAAAACTCTTTATCCGAAAACGACTCTCCGCCCGCCGATCCCCGTCGGGACGCGCTGTCCGTGCTGCTGGCGCTGGAGAAGGGCGGCACGACGCAGGCGTTGCTGGATCGCGTCCTGCGCGCCGCGGGCGGGGATCGGCGGCACGGGGCGTTGTGCACGGAACTGGTATACGGATTTCTGCGCACGGAACGGCGTCTGGATGCCGTGCTGCGGCAGTTGCTGCGCAGACCGGAAAAACTGCCGCGCGAGATGTTTCTGGCTCTGGGCATGGCGGCATACGCATTATTGTTTCTGGATCGCGTGCCCGCCCATGCCACGGTGGATTGGACGGTACGTCAGGTGCGCGCCCGTTTCGGCGAAGGGCTGGCCCGCGTGGCCAACGGGACGTTGCGTTCCCTGCAACGCCTGGGGGACGGTCCGGCGACGGAAGAATTTTATGCGTCGCGGGCGTCCGATCCGCTGCGCCGGGCGGCGCTGTTTTACAGTGTGCCGGACTGGATGGCGCTGCTCTGGGACAGGGTCTACGGCCGGGAAGCGTGTCTGCATCTGCTGCGGCGCAGTTTTGATCAACCGCATCCCTGCGTGCGGGTCAATGCCCGGCACGAGCGGGCAGGGGCGTTACGCGCCGCGCTTCTGGAGCATGGAGGGGAGGCTGTGGGGGCGTGGGGCGTGGCCTTTGCGCCGGGCAGCAGTCCCGATACGGTTCTGGACGCGCCGTTGGAATGCTGGATGGATGCGGGCGTCTGTTCCCGGCAGGCGGCGGGGTCGCAGTCGGCCCTGTCGATGCTGCGCCCCGGCGAGTGGTCGCAACCGATCTGGGACGCCTGCGCCGGTCAGGGAGGCAAGACGCTGGCGTTGTTGGAGCGGGGGAGTCAGGTGGCGTTGTGCAGCGATGTGCACGGCGGCCGTTTGCGGGGCCTCCGGGACGGAGCGCGGCGTTTGGGATTGAAGGCCCCGCCTGTGATCCGGGCGGCGGCGGACCAGCCTCCGTTGCGTCGTTGGGCCGGGACGATTCTGCTGGACGTGCCGTGTTCGGGGTTGGGAACATTGTCCCGACGGCCGGAAATCCGTCGGCGTCGCGGACCGGAAGATGTGCGGCATTTGGCGGCGTTGCAGGCGCGGATTGCGGCTGCGGCCTGGAAAATACTGCGGCCGGGCGGCCATCTTGTGTATATGACGTGCACTTTGCATCCTGAGGAAAATGAGCGTCAGGTAGCGGCGTTGCGGCGTGCGCATAGTGACGTTCAATGTCTGGACATGTGGCAGACGCCGCACGAGCATCCCTGGATGGAAGGTATGTACGCCGCTCTGTTGCGTAAACAGGGGTGATATATGGTTTGATGTTTCCCGTGAAACATCAGGGCGTGCCGCTGCAAGGAAGATTATGGTGGAGGAGCTTGAAGGCTGGAGCAGTTCACGGTTGAAATGCGCTCTTGGGGGCTGCTCGCCCCCAAACCCCCGGCAGGGGAATG
>CASQEL010000242.1 GCA_949427775.1 uncultured Desulfovibrionaceae bacterium | reverse complement strand
CGGGCGCGGAAGTCCGACTGGCCCACCACCATGCCGGCCAGAAAGGCCCCCAGGGCCATGGACGCGCCGAAGAATTCGGCCGATCCCACGGCGATGCCCAGGGCCAAGACCAGCACGGCCAGGGTGAACAGATCGCGCGTGCCGGTGCGGGCCACGTATTCCAGCAGGCGGGGAATCAGTCGTTGGCCCACAATCAGGGTGAAGGCCACCAGCGCGCCGAGCTTGAGGGCGGTTATGCCCAGCGCCGACCAGACGGACCCCGCGTCGCGGCCCATGACGGCGGGCAGCAGCACCAGAGCCAGGATGGTGAACAGATCTTCCACCACCAGCCAGCCCAGGGCCACGTGGCCGGTGGGGGTGTGCAGGGCGCGGTTGTCGGCCAGCACGCGGGTCAGCACCACGGTGCTGGCCACGGAAACGGCCATACCGAACACGGCCCCCGCGGCCCAGGGCCAGCCGAAGAAATGGGTTACGATCACGCCCAGGCCGGTGGCCGCGGCGATTTGGACGACCGCGCCCGGCAGGGCCACTTTTTGTACGGCCAGCAGGTCTTTGAGATGGAAGTGCAGCCCCACGCCGAACATGAGCAGAATGATGCCGATTTCGGCGAACTGGGACGCCGTGGCGGCGTCCGCCACGAAGCCGGGCGAATGGGGGCCGACGATGATGCCCGCCAGCAGATAGCCCACCAGCGGCGACATGCGCAGTTTTTGGGTGACGAATCCCAGGGCCAGGGCGGCTGAAAGGCCTCCCGCCAGGGTCAGGATGAGATTGGTGTCGTGGGGCATGGCGTCCTCTGCGGAATAGGGGTTGCTGTCGCGCCGGAACCGGCTCTTCCCTATATCCCATACGCCGGGTTCGGGTCCAGAAATTTTCGGCGCCGTTCGTCTGCCGCGCCTCAGGGCTCCAGATTTCTGACGTTGGCCTGCCGCCCCACCACGATGAGCACGTCGCCCCGGCGCAGCACCGTGCGCGCGGGCGGCACGAAGGTGTATTCCCGACTTCCGGCCGGGCGGATGCCGATGACCATGACCTCACAGCGGCTCATCAGGTTGAGATCCATCAGGCTCTTGTCCGCCCACTGCCCCACGGTCAGCACCTGCACCAGAATGCCCCCGTATTTGGGGATGAGATCCAGCATGCCGGGGTTGCTCAACTGGTGCGCGGCCATGGTGGCCGCGTCGTGCTCGGGCACGATGGCGTGGTGCACGCCGAGGCGGCGCAGGATCTTGCGGTGCTCCTGGTTGGAGGCCTTGACCCAAATTTTGGGCACCCCCAGTTCCTGAAGGTTCAGGGTGATGGACAGGGACTGCTCCATGCTCTGGCCCACGCTCACCACCACGCAGTCCAGATCCTGAAAGCGCAGGGACTTGAGCACGGGCAGATTGGAGGCGTCCGCCTTGTACACGGTGTCCAGTTCTTCCTGGGCCAGTTGCACGCGGGCCTCGGCGCTGTCCACGCCGATGACGGTGTGCCCCAGTTCCACCAGGGTGAGGGCCATCTGCATGCCGAATTTGCCCAGGCCGATGATGCCTATTTCGAGATTTTTTTCCGCCATGACGCCACCTTTTTCCGGTTTGTCAGCCTATGGGCACGTAGACCGAGGGATATTCGTAATTTCGCGAGGACCGCAGGCTCTGGAGCGCGGCCAGCAGGGTGATCAGCCCCACGCGGCCGATGAACATGTTCAGGATGATGATTACCTTTCCCGGAGGCGTGAGGTGAGGCGTCAGCCCGGCGCTCAGTCCCACGGTGCCCAGGGCGGAAACCGTTTCAAAGAGAATTTCCAGCAGCGGCGTGGCGGTCTGCTCGCCCCAGGCGGTGATGCCGTTTTCCGTCACGCTGAGTAACAGCACGGAAATGCAGATCGTCAGCGAGGTGAAGAAGAACAGGTTCAGGGCGCGGGCGATGCTGTCCGGGGCCACGGCCCGCTGCCCCAGCACGATCTGGCGTCCGCCGCGTATCTGGCTGATCATATAACCCAGCAGCACTCGGAAGGTGGTGGTCTTGATACCGCCCGCGCAGGAACCCGGCGAGCCGCCCACAAACATCAGTCCCGTGAGGATCAGCAGGCTGGCGTCGGCCAGGTGCGAGAGATCCACGGAATTGAAGCCCGCCGTGCGCGCGCTTACGGACTGGAACAGAGAGGAGATGATCAGGGTCAAGCCCGTGCCGCCGGGGTGAACCGCGCCGCCGCGCTGAAATTCCACAAGCCAGATCAGCGCGCCGCCGCCGAAGATCAGCCAGAGGCTGGTGCGGATCACCAGTCTGCTGTAGCGCGACAGGCGCGCGGGGCGGCCCCGGAGCCGTTGAACGACGACGTGAATCAGCTCGCGCAGCACCACGAAACCGATGCCACCGAGCACGATGCTGATGCCGATGACCGCGTTGACTACCGCGTCACCCTTAAAGGATATGAGGTTGTCGGGAAACAGGCTGAACCCTGCGTTGCAGAAGGCCGAAACCGCGTGGAACAGGGCGCTGAACGGGCCGAAGGCCACGGGATCGTGGATATGCAGGATGATCGCGACGATCAGTTCCACGCCCAGAACCAGGCCCGCCGCGTGGCGCAGAAAGGCGCGCAGATCGAAATCGTGATTGTTGAGCAGAGCCTGGCTGACGGCCAGCCGGTCGGTGAAGGGCACGCGGTTGCGCCAGAGCACGAAGATCAGGCTGGTGTAGGTGGTGATGCCAAGGCCGCCCAACTGGATCAGGGCCAGTATGACGCCCAGGCCGCCCGCGTTGAAGGTAGTGCCGATGTCCAGGGGGGACAGGCCGGTCACGCATACGGCCGACGTGGACAAAAACAGCGCGTCCAGCCAGGAGACGGTGTGTCCTTCTTCCCAGAAACCGGGCCAGCGCAGGGCCAGGCTGCCCAGCAGGATGGCGACGGCGAAGGAAAGCACGGGCCAGGTGAGGGGGGTGAGAATTTTGCGGTGGGGCATGGCGGCGCTGCGCTGCGACAGAGGGTTGGAGGTGACGGGCCGGCCGGCTGCGACGGAAACATATGCCGTATTCTATAGGCTTCCGGTCGCGAATGGTCAAGCCGGGGCGCGGGACCGCTCCGCCGTCCGTTCGCGATGCGGGTGCGGCGGGATGTTCCGCCGTCTCTTGCGCCCCCGCGCCGATTCCCGAAGAAATCCGACGATCCGTGCGGCGGACGACGTTTTGCCGCGCCTTTACACAGGCCGGGCCGGAGGCTATGCTTCGGCCAGCTAGGGGGGCCTTGCGCGGCATGCCGGCGCGGGTGACGCGGCGGGCGGCGCGCAAGGCTGAGAGTGGGAATGTCCCAGACCCTTTGAACCTGACGCAGTTGATACTGCCGTAGGGAAGCCCGCGCATATCTTGTCGCTGCCCGGCCTTTGCTACGGTCGGGCGTTCCGTCCGACTGCGTCCTCACGTTCATCAGAGGTTTTTTCCGCGGCCTTCCCTCCGGGAAGCGCGAGCGCGGTTTTCCGCCGTTCGTGGAGGAAACCGCTGAGGGAACAAAACAGTTCGTGAGGATTCCACAATGTCTCTGTTTTCGCGCAATGCCGCCCTGGGCGGCCTGTTCGACGCGCACATCGAGGAGTTGGCCCGTCAGGAGGAGCTGGCTCCGGAAACCGTGCGCGCGGCCCTGGAGGCCGGAACCATGGTCCTGCTCGGCAATCCGGCCCATCCGGGTCTGCGCCCGCTGCTGGTGGGGCAGCCGTCGCGCATCAAGGTCAATGCCAACCTGGGCACGTCGCCGTTGTGCAACTGCCCGGCCACGGAAAACCGCAAACTCGAGGCCGCTCTGGAAGCCGGGGCCGACACGGTGATGGATTTGTCCATCGCCGGGGATCTGGACGCTCTGCGCGCGGACATGCTGGCCCGGTGTCCG
>CASQEL010000241.1 GCA_949427775.1 uncultured Desulfovibrionaceae bacterium | reverse complement strand
CACCTGATGCAGGCCATTCCGGCCACGGCCGGCGCCATCACCGTGCTCGACCGCACCAAGGAGCCCGGCTCCCTCGGCGAACCCCTGTACCAGGACGTGTGCACGGCCTATCTGGAAAAAGGCGACATGCCCACCATCGTGGGCGGCCGCTTCGGCCTGGGCTCCAAGGACTTCACGCCGGGCATGGCCAAAGCCGTGTTCGACAACATGCTGTCCGCCGGTCCCAAGAACCACTTCACCGTGGGCATCCATGACGACGTGACCAACACGTCCCTGGATGTGGAGGAAGAGATCGACACCGTGCCCGAAGGCACCGTGCAGTGCAAGTTCTTCGGCCTCGGCGCCGACGGCACCGTGGGCGCCAACAAGCAGGCCGTCAAGATCATCGGCGACAACACGGACATGTACGCCCAGGCGTACTTCGCCTACGACTCCAAGAAGTCCGGCGGCTTCACCGTGTCGCATCTGCGTTTCGGCAAGAAACCGATCACCTCGTCCTACCTGATCACCCAGGCCGACTACATCGCCTGCCACAAGTCCGCCTACGTCAACCAGTATGATATTCTGGACGGCATCAAGGACGGCGGCACCTTTGTGCTCAATTCCAACTGGTCCCAGGAGGACATGGAAAAGCACCTGCCCGCCGCCATGAAGCGCGTCATCGCCCGCAAGCATCTGAAGTTCTACAACGTGGACGCCGTGGACGTGGCCCAGCAGGTGGGCCTGGGCGGCCGCATCAATATGATCATGCAGACGGCGTTCTTCAAGTTGTCCAACGTGATCGACTTTGAAAAGGCCGTGGAGCTGCTCAAGGCCTCCATCAAAAAGACCTACGGCGCCAAGGGCGACAAGATCGTCAACATGAACATCGCCGCCGTGGACAAGGCGCTGGACGCTCTGAAGGAAATCACATATCCCGCCTCCTGGGCCGACGCCGCGGACGCTCCCGCGGCTCCGGCGGACGAGCCGGAATACATCACCAACGTGGTCAAGCCCATCCTGGCCCAGCGCGGCGACAAGCTGCCCGTGTCGGCCATGGAGCCCACGGGCATCATGCCCCTGGGCACGGCCGCGTTTGAAAAACGCGCCATCGCCCTCAACGTGCCCGAATGGCTTGTCGACAACTGCATCCAGTGCTGCCAGTGCTCCTTCGTCTGCCCGCATGCCGCCATCCGGCCCGTCGTGGCGACCCCTGAAGAGCTGGAAGGCGCGCCCGCGACCTTCGCCGTCAAGGACGCCCTCGGCAAGGAATTGAAAGGCATGAAATTCCGCATCCAGGTGTATGCCGAAGACTGCCAGGGCTGCGGCTCCTGCGTGGAAGTCTGCCCGGCCAAGCAAAAGGCTCTGGTCATGAAGCCGCTGGAAACCCAGCTGGCCGATCAGGTGGCCAACCTGAATTTCGCGGACGAACACATCGAACTCAAGGACAATCTGCTGCCGCGCGACAGCCTCAAGGGCTCCCAGTTGCAGCAGCCGCTGCACGAGTTCTCCGGCGCCTGCGCCGGTTGCGGCGAAACTCCCTATGTCAAGGTGCTCACCCAGCTGTTCGGCGACCGCATGATCGTGGCCAACGCCACGGGGTGCTCGTCCATCTGGGGCGCCTCCTCCCCGACCACGCCGTACACCACCAACAAGGACGGACATGGCCCGGCCTGGGGCAATTCCCTGTTTGAAGACGCCGCCGAGTTCGGCTTCGGCATTGAAATGGCCTACAAGCAGCGCCGCGCCAAGCTGGTCGACATGGTGACCGAGGCTCTGGCCGTTCCCGGCATCTCCGACGAACTGGCCGCGGCCTTCAAAGGCTGGCTGGAGAACAAGGAAGACGCCGAAGGCTCCCGCAAATACGGCGAAGAGATCCTCGCCAACCTGGAAAGCCTGCATCATCCGCTGGCCCATGAGCTCTGGCACATGGACGACCTGTTCACCAAGAAGAGCGTCTGGATCTTCGGCGGCGACGGGTGGGCCTATGACATCGGCTACGGCGGCCTGGATCATGTGCTGGCCTCCGGCGAAGACATCAACGTGCTGGTGCTGGACACCGAAGTGTACTCCAACACCGGCGGCCAGGCGTCCAAGGCCACGCCGTTGGGTTCCATCGCCAAGTTCGCCGCCGCGGGCAAACGCATCGGCAAGAAGGATCTGGGCAGCATGGCCATGAGCTACGGCTATGTGTACGTGGCCTCCGTGTCCATGGGCGCCAACAAGCAGCAGGTGCTCAAGGCGTTCAAGGAAGCCGAAGCCTACAAGGGACCGTCCCTGATCATCGCCTACGCGCCCTGCATCAACCAGGGCATCCGCAAGGGCATGGGCAAGACCATGGAAGAAGGCAAGCTGGCGGTGGAATCCGGCTACTGGCCGCTGTACCGCTACAATCCCCTGCTGGTCGAGGAAGGCAAGAACCCCTTCCAGCTGGAATCCAAAGCTCCCGACGGCACGCTTCAGGACTTCCTGAAAGGCGAAAACCGCTACGCCGCTCTGGACAAGATCAACCCCGAAGCCTCCAGCAGGCTCAAAACGGAACTGGAAAAGGAATACCAGCGCCGTTACAACCACTACAAGCTGCTGTCGGAAATGCCGCCGGCCGGCGCCGACGAAAGCAAGTAGTCGAACGACGCCCGTAATCTGACGTGACCGGGGCGCGGCAGCCGGAACGGCGCCGCGCCCCTGAACATCTGTTGTCGCGTGTCGGGAGAGGCCGGATCAGCGTTCCTCCGGCACGCCGTATCGTTGGGACAGATCGCGCCTGAAAGCGTCGCCGGGGCGGGGAGCGCTTCCCGTCGCGGAGTGTCGGCAGCATGCCCTTCAGGCGTACGCGGTCTATACAGCCGCAGGGCCGCCGCCCTGCGTTCGGGAGTCTCCATGTATCACAACCTCTATATCACCGCCACGGAATCGCATTCGGGCAAGTCGGCCATCGTGCTCGGCATGATGCAGCTGCTGAGCCGCAACATGCGCAAGGTGGCCTTTTTCCGCCCCATCATCAATGAACCGGTGCTGGACGACAAGGATCACGACACCGACCTGATGCTTCGGCATTTCAAACTGGATCTTCCCTACCGGGACACTTTCGCTTACACGCTGGAAGAAGCCCGCCAGCTCTTCAACTCCGGCCAGCGCAATCTGGTGATTGAGAACATTCTCCAAAAATACCGCAGCCTGGCGCAAAAATATGATTTCGTGCTCTGCGAGGGCACGGACTTTTTGGGCAAGGACGCGGCCTTCGAGTTCGAGCTCAACGCCGACATCGCCGCCAACCTCGGCTGTTCGGTCATGATCGTCGCCAACGGCGCGGGCAAGGCCGCCGACGATATTCTGGAGTCCACCCAGCTTATCCTGGATCAACTGGGCGAAAAAAATCTGGATATCGTCTCCATCATCATCAACAGGGCCGGCCTGACCGAGACGGAAAAAGACGAACTGCGCACCGGCCTGATCTGCAAAAACTGCACTGCCGAGAAACCGCTGCTGTACGCCGTGCCCGATGAACCCGCGCTCGGCAAGCCCAGCATGGGCGACGTGGCCAAATGGCTCAATGCGGAAGTGCTGTACGGCAGCAATCGTCTGGACGGTCTGGTGGGCGACTATCTCATCGCCGCCATGCAGGTGCACAACTTTCTCGACTACGTGACCCAGGACAACCTGATCATCACCCCCGGAGACCGCGCCGACATCGTGCTGGCGTCCATCGCCTCCCGGTTGTCCTCGGCGTATCCTGATATTTCCGGCGTCTTGCTGACCGGCGGCATCCGTCTGCCGCAGAGCGTGCATCAGCTCATCGAAGGCTGGACCGGCGTGCCCGTGCCCGTGCTGCTGACCGAACACCACACCTATAAGACGGTGCAGATTCTTTCGCAGCTTTATGGCCGCATCCAGCCCGACGATCTGCGCAAAATCAATAC
>CASQEL010000240.1 GCA_949427775.1 uncultured Desulfovibrionaceae bacterium | reverse complement strand
CAAAACAGGGGTAAAATATATATCTGGTGCTTTGTCATGGCCAACCGCATGGAAGAGCCGGACCTCATGGCCCGCGCCTATCTCGGCTTCATCGCCGATAATTTTGTGGAGCTCGTCCTCTCGCTCAAAAAAATTCCGGAGGCCAAATAGTCGGACGCCGGATTCGCCGGCAACCCCGGTGTTCACAGTTTCTTACTAAACGCCGCACGACGGAGGGTGCGTCATGCATGTACAAGACTCCGACCAGCAGTTTATGCGCAGCATCACCAGTTTTTATCTGGAAAATCTGCCTCAAGCCCTGGCCGAACTTTTTATTCCGCAGCATCCCGTGCCCATGTCCGCAGAGGCGTTCCCAGCCTTTGCCGCCCAATTGAATATTCCCAGGGCCGTGCGCACCCGAGAAAACATGCGTGCTATGGACGCCTTTTTCCTGACATTGTCCCAGGCGGTGGAAGCCCATTCCCAAGGATGTTTCGTGCGGCTGGGATCTCGAAGTCCCAAGGACGCCTTGGGCTGCACGTCGCTGAAGGTGTTTAAGGCTGTCAATGTGATGGAGATGTGCATGCTGAGTTCAAGAGTTCGCAACGATGTGCGTTGGAATTTTTTGTACCAGTACCCGCCGACGTTTTTTGTCCGTCCGTGGATAGACATGGAACCCTGGCGGGAATTCCGTTGCGTTGTGCGCAATAATACCTTACAGGGCATATCACAGTACCATTGTCTCGACAGGGTGGAATTTCCGGAAATCGCCCGGCATGCCTACGCTGTCGCCGCCGCGTTAAGCGCCTTTGTGTCCGAGTCCGTCATTGCCGCTGCCGAGCACGACGCCTTTGTGTGCGATATTTACTACACCCAATCGGAAGCCCGGCTTATCGACTACAATCCCCTGAACAACAGAACGGACCTGTGCTTTCTGGAGCCTCCGTTTCCCTGGCCCAAGACGCCGGAATTACGCTTCAGGCATCAGGGAAACGTCGCGGCACTGCCCATATCCAAGGAGAATATTGCATGATTACCGTTACCTCCCGGCAGTTGGACAGATTTTGGATGTCCGATAAGGAGGACTTTATCCGCCAACTTCAGGAAGATGTGGTCAAGAGCGCGCCCTGGGTTTCCGAAGCTTGGCCTCCGCCTGCTATCCATGAAAGTGTCGCCTACTCTGTGGACAGAGCCTTGGCCAACGGCCTGACGCAGGATCTGGACATCCGAAACTTCGTCAGCATGATGTTCATCATCGGCCCGGACTTCGACCAACATCCGGAAATACAAAAAGTACTGAGCAACGCCTCGCTCTCTCCAGTCCAGCGATGGGAAAAACTGGCGGAAGACCCTGCCTATCACGATGCCTGGCAGCAGTTGAGCGACCCCATCCATCAGAGCGAATGGTTCTGCGAAGCTCGGGGGCATATTGAAGATGCCTATCCCACCACCTATATGCTGCCCGGTTTTGTGGCGCTGTATAATAAAATACGTGAGGAGCAGTACCCTTTCCTTGCTCCAGGCGAATCTCTCGATGACGAGGACGACAAGGACGTGCCGGCAACATAGGCTTTTTTCTGTCCAGGAAAGACGATACTACTACAACCAAGGAGTTCCCCATGCCCCCGGCCTGCCGCGTAGGCGACAAAGCCCTCTGCCCCGCCGACGTTCACGGGAAAAACTGCTGCCCCCATGTGGTCAGCGGTCCGGCCGTCAGCGGTTCCCCCGACGTGTTCATCGACGGCAGGCCCGCCCTGCGCGTGGGCGACCCCGGCGTGCACACCCTCTGCTGCGGCTCCAACACCTGGAAGGCCGCTCAGGGCAGCGCCAGGGTGTTCATCAACAATATCCCGGCCATGCGCCTCGGCGATCCCACAATTCACTGCGGAGGAGCGGGGAACATGATTGAAGGCAGCCCCAGGATTATCTTCGGCTGAGAGGTCCGTATCGCCGCCCTGCGACGCCCCGGAGTCCATCTCCGTGGCCCGGTTCGGCGGATTCGTCGTCTTCCTCCGGCCGCGGGAAAATCCGCGCGTTTTCCGCCGCACCGATCAGCGGTTCCGCCATGCGGATTGAAAGAAGCAGTTATATGCCTTCTTATGGCGTATGCCGTTGCGGGAAGATTGAAACACTGAAAGGAAAATCTCCCTGCGAATCTGTGAAAGCGGTATGGGCTGTCGAGCCGGAAATGTTTCATAGCTATCCAAACAACTTCAATGTGGGAATGAAGCTTGGAGTTTTCCCATCTCTGAGAGGACAATAAAAAAATCCGATCAAGGTATTCAAAAATATTCCTGAATTTGTAAAAAGTATATAGTACAGCAAAGATTTTGTATGAAAAATAACATATTTCAAATGCTGCAAAGAGCTGGTACAGTGTATCGGGAAAAAAATGGAAGAAATGTACCGGTGATGCAGTTGTCCATTTCCCTGTCCTTCTACTACGACGGTCTGGAAAGCCGGGAAGCCAGAGAGGCCGTCATTGCCCTATTGGAAGAATACGCCGCGGAGATGCGGGGCAGGATACGCTGGACGACAAACCCCAGAACCGACAGGTACAAAAAGATACAGGACCTCCGCGACTATCTTCATCCGGAAGAATGGCTGCCTGAGCTCCACCCGCTGGACTCCTGGGGATTGCTGTACAAGGGAGGCGAAAAGGCGGGCGACGCTTCGGACGTGCTTTTCGAGGTCTACGGCGGGCCTGCGGATACGCCTTCGCATCCGGAGGAATCGGACGGCAGGAGTCTTTCCAGCGTCTATATACATTTCCCCGTGACCTATATGGAAAAACCCCCTTCCTTTTTTCCCGCCCTGTTCAGCAAATGGGCGGCAATGCTGCCGCCCTATCACGGCCGAGCGGGTTTCAGCTACGTAGTAGCGGACGGCTGGTTCTCTTACGACGAGATCCAATTGACCGAAACACAACTGCTGTTTTCCCACCCCGGTTTGAACTACACCCCCGTGGGTGAAGAGCACTACCACGGCGGCGGACTTTCGGACGGCCCCAAGTGCGCGGACTGGATGATTTTTCTTTCCGAAAAATTCGTGAACGCCCTCGGCGGGCAGAACAGGATACAGGCGGCCATGCCGCCCCGGACGGTCATCGAATACCCGGGGGGACTCCTGCTGCAGGCCGGCGAATACCCGCAGTTGGGAGAGGCCCGCCCCGGATGGACCCTGCCGGAATATCAGCATCTGGCCGCCGTCATCGAGCCTGTACGGGCAAAGAATCTGCATCCCTATATGTACGAGCCGCAGGAAAAAAAATTTGGCGTGGAAGCGGTCTGCTCCCGCGCAATGATGGAAAGCTGGTGCACAAGATTCGCGCCGGACGCAATCTACCCCAACTATTAAGAAAGGCGGCAATCATGTTCGGACCTGTTTTTGAACTCACCCCTGAAGAATTGTTTGAGCTCTTTCCGGAACAGATGATACCCGACATGGAAAATATTTCCGTCACACTCGGGGATGACAGTTTGTCGATATGCGGAAAAGACACGAACTGGTCTATCCAGTCAGATATCATCCTTGTGAATGGTGATGGATGCATGAAATTTATGTTATCTGAGACTCCAAAAATAAAAATTATCCATAATAAAGAAGAAATATTTGTAAATACTGAACAATGGATAAACAAAAATATTTCAGGGATAACATTTCTGAGAATGATAAAAAAAGGAGAACCATGGCAATTCATATTTTCCGGAGAAAATAACTCCATGTTTATCATCTATGCAAAAGTGAATAGTATCATGTGGATTCCAGAAAATACAAATACAATATAAAATTATAAATAAAACTTTTTGTATGATATATATGTAATAATTAACAATATCATGTTGACGCGCATGAAAAAACTGCTACCCGCACAACTGAGAGAATACGTCGTCAGAAGAGTCACCACGGTGACGATACATTAGGGGGAAA
>CASQEL010000239.1 GCA_949427775.1 uncultured Desulfovibrionaceae bacterium | reverse complement strand
CTGAGAGAATACGTCGTCAGAAGAGTCACCACGGTGACGATACATTAGGGGGAAACGTCCATGCGTCCTGACGCCAACACCACCTGGTTCAACTTCTTCACACAGTCCGGCGACTTCGCCGTGTATTCCTTCTCAGGCTACGAAGAAGTCGGCCATTGCTACGAATTCGTCATCGAACTCGTCAGCCTCTCCGCCGAGGCGGATCTCACCGCCCTGCTCGGTACCCCCGCCCTGCTCTCCATCGCCGATCGCAGCGGCGCAAACCGCCTCGTCCACGGCCTCATCCGTGAAATGGAACAGCTCCATACCGGCAACCGGTTCACCCATTATCGCGCCGTGCTTGTGCCCCGGCTGTGGTTTTTGCGCCAGATCATCGACCACCGCATCTTTCAGAACCTTTCCGTGGTGGATATCATTCAGCAGATACTCAAGGAACAGGGCTTCCCGGCCGACGCGTCCTCCTTCAAGCTCTCCGGGACCTACGATCCCCGCGAATACTGCGTCCAGTATGGGGAATCGGATCTCCACTTCATCAGCCGTCTTTGCGAGGAGGAAGGCATCTACTTCTACTTCGAGCACGCCAGGGACAGCCATCGCCTGTGCTTCTGCGATCGCGAAGGCGGCCCGCCCATTCCCGGCGAAAACGATCTGCGCTTCTTTCAGGGCTCAGGGCAATACTCCGATACCGCGGTCATACGCCGTCTGAATCTGCACGAACGCGTCAACAGCAACGCCATGGCCTACAAGGAATGGAATTTCCGGAAGCCCAAGCTGGATCTGAACGTGCACGAGGCCGAGGAGGACACGCTCAAAGCCCCCACGCCTCCCGGCATGCTGCTGGAACAATACACCTATCCGCACCTGTATCAGTTGCGCAATCCGGGAACGCGCTACGCCAGGCTCCAGCTGCAGCGCCAGTTGACCTTCCGGCAGTGGATCGAGGCCGAGGCCGACGTGGCCCGCTTTCTGCCCAGCTATACCTTCAGCATCCACGACCATCCGCGCCAATCCATCAATGCCAAATGGTGGATCGTCAGGGTGCACCACCGGGGCGAGCAGCCCGGCGTGCTGGAACACGAGGCTCCCGGCGGCCGCGGTCTGTCCTACAGCTCCGCGGTGCGCGCCATCCCGGCCGCCACCCGCTATATTCCCGAACTCGTGCACCCCAAACGGGTGGTGGAAGGCGTGCAGACGGCCATCGTCACCGGTCCCGAGGGCGAGGAGATCTACCCGGACAAGTATGGCCGGGTGAAGGTGCAGTTCCACTGGGACCGCGAGGGGCAATACAACGAAAAAACCACCTGCTGGCTCCGCGTCTCCCAGGGCTGGGCGGGAAGCAACTATGGCGGCATGGCCATCCCGCGCATCGGGCATGAGGTCATCGTGTCCTTTCTGGAAGGCGACCCGGACCGGCCGGTGATCACCGGCCGCGTGTATCACGAATTGAACATGCCCCCTTACGCCCTGCCCGAGCACAAGACCCGTACAGTATTCAAATCCATGAGCACGCCGGGCAAGGAAAATGAAACGCGGGGTTTCAACGAACTGCGCATCGAGGACAAAAAGGGCGCGGAAGAAATCTACATCCATGCGGAAAAGGATGTGAACGCCTACGTCAAAAACGACTGGAAAGAGCACATTCTGCATGACAAGCACCGCACGGTGGACAATTGCACCTACGCGCTGACCAAAGGCGAAACCCACGAAACGTTGAAGCAGCAGCGCAAGACGGAACTGTTCGCCAACGACAACCTCACCGTCCACGCGGACAGCCACACCCTGGTGGACGGCAAATGGCTAGGCAAGGCCGGGGTGGAAATTCACCTGCATGCCGGGGAAAAAATCGTCCTAGACGCCGGGGCCGAGCTGACGTTCAAAGCTGGCGGAAGCTGGTTGACCATCAACGCTTCCGGAGTGAGCGCGGGCGGACCGAAAATCAATCTTAACAGTGGCGGCTCGCCGGGGAAGGGCACGGACGCGAACCCCGAGCTGCCCGAGGGGAGCGTAAAAACCGAGGCAGGATCTGCGCCCATGTTCCAGGGACAGGCATTGAAGCAAGCCGCCCGCAGAGGCGCGGGTTTTTGCCCCATTTGTTGAGGAGCACCCCATGCAGCATATTCAAGAAGTAGAGGAGCTCTTCCAGAGTAAGCGAAAAAACGGCGAAAAACTCTATGTTTTGCTGGATGGAGCCTGTCGGGAAAATGCATTCGGCTTGATTTTTTCTTTGCCGGGGGTTGAGGAATACCGCTCCCTGTATGTGGGCACGCGCTATGCTTCGGTTTTGAAATACGGTCCTGTTCTTGTGAACGTCCGCCCCTTGGGCGAATTCTTCCAATGGTTTTTTGAGCAAGGCCCGTCCTGCCATGCCGGAGGATTTTTCTTTTCATCCAGCACTGTTACGGAACTCCACGCGCAATTTCAGGAATTTCTGGAAGCCCGCATGCCCAACGGCTCCAAAGCGTTGTTCCGTTTTTATGACCCCCGTATTACCAAACGCGCCCTCATCCTCCTGTCCGACCATGAGCGTGAAAATTTCCGTCGGGGAATCAGCGCCTACTATATTTCCCGGCACAAGCCCGACGGCGCCTCTTATTGGACGGAAGTGCTGCGCAACGGAGGCGGAAATGGCTGACGTCAGAAAGAGCATGGACATCGATCATGCGGGGATGCTGCAAGAACATGGAGCATTAAAGAGCACTGCGGAAAAACTTAAAAAAGAATTGGAAGAGATGCCCGTCAGCGCGTTCGATGTCATCTCGGTCTTAGATCCCACGCCTGTTTCGGACGTGTTGGAGACGAGCGCGGCTGTGCGCAGAGGAGATTATTTCGGGGCCGCGACTTCCGCCATTTCCGTGTTTCCTCCGGCAAAGATACTCAAAAAAATAGAAAAAGTACGCGAAGCAATAGCCGCGACCAATAAGCTCAGAAAACTTTCGAATGCGGCCCGAGAGGCCACGGCCCGGGCCGCAAAAGCCAGGGAAAAAATTCTTGATGCCCAGCACAGGGTCGCGGAAAAGGTGCGTGAAAACCTCAGAAAGAACCCTCCTCCGGGCACATGCCCGGAATGGGGCACCCGTTTGCCCGCGGACGGAAAAGGCACGTGGGTGAAAGACGGAAAACACGGGGCAAAAGGAGACAGCACCTGGAAATCCACGGCGGAAGACGGAACCCAGTTCAGCATAGACTATAAAAAAGGCTATCCGGATTTCCAAACCGCCCGCCTGGACGGCAAAAAAGTCACCTACCCCCACCCCGATGGCGATCCGAACTTTGATGCCAGAGTCGACATCCTGGATATGAAAGGCACGCGGTCTGACTTCTCCAAGGCGGATGACGCCATGCGGGAACTCCTGAATAATCCCAAATGGAAACGTTCCAAAGGCTATGTGTGGCATCACGGCGAAGACGGCACCAGCATGACCTTGGTGCGCGAGGAAGCCCACAATGCCGTCACCGGCGGCGGGAACAGCGTTCCTGTGCACAGTGGCGGCAACTCTATGGCAAAACACTTTTAACAAGGAGCCTCCCCATGCGCTTTCAGGATTTATTGGACAAGGGCATAGAATTTCCCTCCGAAGATCCGCCGCTGACTCCCCAGGACATCGCGGATCTGGAAAGCCTTATTCAGGCTCCGCTGCCCGAAGACTACAGAGACTACCTGCTGCACGCCAACGGCGGAGAAATAGATCTTCATTTCACCAAACTCAATATTTACGGATACTATACGACAGCGCACTGGCCCAAGGACAACGGCATTTTCGAGGAAGAGGAAGTTGCCCATGTCCAGTATTTCTTTGCTTTGGAAAAGGTGGTACGGTATTACAAAAACTGGAAAGACAAGTTGCCCGCAGATACTCTCGTCATCGGCACAGACCCAGGCGGCGATTTTTATCTCATGGGCATCGGTCCCCAAAACAG
>CASQEL010000238.1 GCA_949427775.1 uncultured Desulfovibrionaceae bacterium | reverse complement strand
GTTCCTTATATCGCCTCGGCAAAATACAGAGGTATTTTGTGCGACGACGTTGCGGCCGGCTTACCGCAACGGAAGTGAAACGGCAGTCGGCGGGAGGCTCCCCTGGCCGGGAGCCTCCCCTGGAATATTTTCACAGTGGAAAGACCTGAACGCTCCGGCGGCAGCGTCCCCCTGAAACGGAACAGTTTCGAGGTGAATCCGCTCCGGCTCTCACAGTGCGCACCATGCGGGGACATCTCTCCGCGCGGCTCCCTTTCCCGGGAGTTCTCCATATATTCATCGCCAGGAGGCAACTATGCGTATCGCTATCGGTCTGGGCAAAGAAGGGGCGGAGGAACGCCTCGAAAAGAAGGGAGTCAGTCGCCGCGACTTTCTCAAATTCTGCACCGCTGTGGCCGTCACTATGGGCATGGGACCGGTCTTCGCGCCTGAAGTGGCCCGCGCGCTGACCGGAAAACGGCCGTCCGTGGTCTATCTTCACAACGCCGAATGCACCGGCTGCTCGGAAGCGCTGCTGCGCGCCGGCCAACCTTTCATCGACGAACTGATCCTGGACACGATCTCTCTGGACTATCAGGAAACCATCATGGCCGCCGCGGGCGAAGCCGCCGAAGAGGCGCTCAACAAGGCGGTGGAAAATCCCGACGGATTCATCTGCCTGGTGGAGGGCGCCATCCCCACCGCCCTGAACGGCGACTACGGCTACGTGGGCGGGCACACCATGCTGGACATCTGCTCGCGCATCCTGCCCAAAGCCAAAGCCGTCATCGCCTACGGCACCTGCGCGGCCTACGGCGGCGTGCAGGCGGCACGGCCCAATCCCACGGGCTCCAAGGGCGTCAATGCCTGTTTTGCCGAACAGGGCGTCAAGGCCATCAACATTCCGGGCTGCCCGCCCAATCCTCTGAACATCGTCGGCGCTGTCGTGGCCTGCCTTCAGGGCAAGCCCGTCAAGCTGGACCAGCTTGGGCGTCCGCTCATGTTCTACGGCGAGTCCGTCCATGATCTCTGCGAACGCCGCAAGCATTTCGATGCGGGCGAGTTCGCGCCTTCCTTCGACTCCGAGGAGGCCCGCAAAGGCTGGTGTCTCTATGATCTGGGCTGCAAGGGGCCGTCCACCATGAATAACTGCCCCAAGGCGCGGTTTAACGACACCAACTGGCCCGTGGGCGCGGGACATCCGTGCATCGGATGCAGCGAACCCGATTTCTGGGACGATATGACGCCCTTTTACCAAAACTAGCGAGCAGCCCCATGAGCGAAGTCAAACAAACGCCTCAGAGCACCTTTACCGGTCCCATTGTCGTGGATCCGCTGACGCGGATCGAAGGCCATCTGCGCATTGAAGTGGAAGTGGAAAACGGCCGGGTCAAAGACGCCCGCAGTTGCGGCACGCTGTTCCGCGGGCTGGAAATCATCCTCAAGGGCCGCGACCCCAGGGACGCGCAGCACTTCACCCAGCGCACCTGCGGCGTGTGCACATATACCCACGCCCTGGCCTCGACCCGCGCCCTGGAAGACGCCATGGGCATGTCCATTCCCAAAAACGCCACCTACATCCGCAATCTGGTCCTGGGCATGCAGTTCCTGCATGACCATATCGTGCATTTCTATCACCTGCACGCCCTGGACTTCGTGGACGTGACCAGCGCCCTGGCGGCCGATCCGGCCAAAGCGGCCGCGCTCAACGCCTCCATCTCGCCCCGGCCCGCCTCGGCCGAAACTCTCAAGGCGGTTCAGACAAAGCTCAAGGCGTTTGTGGACAGCGGCCAGCTCGGCCCTTTCACCAACGCCTATTTCCTCGGAGGCCATCCGGCCTACTATCTGGAACCGGAGGCCAACCTCGTGGCCACGGCCCACTATCTGGAAGCCCTGCGCCTTCAGGTCAAGGCGGCGCGCGCCATGGCCGTGTTCGGCGCCAAAAATCCGCATACCCAGTTCACCGTGGCCGGAGGGGTCACCTGCTACGACGCGTTGACGAAAGAACGCATCAGCGAATTTGCGGCGCTGTACAAGGAAGTCAGCGAGTTCGTCCGACAGGTCTACATTCCGGATCTGCTGCTGGTGGGCGGAGCCTACAAGGACTGGGCCGCCATCGGCGGCACGGAAAACTTCATGGCCTTCGGAGAATTTCCTGTCGACGAACGCAAGTTGGAAACCCGTTGGCTCAAGCCCGGCGTCTTCCATAAACGCGACTTGAGCAGGATCGAAGCCTTCGACCCCGCCAAAATCTCGGAACATGTCCGCCACAGCTGGTACGAAGGCGCGGAAGCGCGTTCCCCGTATGAGGGTGAAACCAAACCCAAATTCACCAGGATGGGCGATACCGACCGTTACTCCTGGCTCAAGGCGCCGCGCTACGGCGACGCCGTTATGGAAACCGGTCCCCTGGCCCAGATGCTTGTCTCCTACGCCCAGGGGCACCCGACCGTAAAGCCGCTGGTGGACAACGTGCTGCAAACTCTGGGCGTAGGACCGGAAGCCCTGTTTTCCACTTTGGGCCGCACAGCCGCGCGCGGCATCGAAACCGCCGCCATCGCCGGGCAAATCGGCGTATGGCTCCGGGAGTTTGAAGAAAACGTCGCCAAAGGCGACACCAGAATCGTGGAAGACCGCGACGTGCCCGACAAGGCCGAGGGAGTCGGCTTCGTCAACGCCCCGCGCGGCGGCCTCTCGCACTGGATCCGCATCGAAAACAAAAAAATCGCCAACTTCCAGCTGGTGGTGCCCACTACCTGGAACCTCGGCCCGCGGGACGGCAACGACAAGATGAGCGCGGCGGAAAAGGCTCTCATCGGCACGCCCATCGCCGACCCCAAGCGGCCTGTGGAAATCCTTCGCACCATCCACTCCTTTGACCCGTGCATCGCCTGTGCCGTGCATGTGATCGACGGACAGAGCAACGAAGTGCACAAGTTCAAAGTATTGTAGCGGGTCATACGTTTTCAATCTGAAAGGAACGTGCGGGGAGAGAGACTTTTTTGCGAAAAAGTCCCTTTCCCTGCACCGTCACAAAAAATTCCGATACGATCTCTGCATGTGCAACGGAGCGGATATGGCGTTAAAAATTCTGGTGCTCGGCGTGGGCAACATCCTGCTTTCCGATGAAGGCGTAGGCGTGCGCGCTGTGGAATATCTTCAAAAACAATACGCAGCTCCAGATAATGTTGTCCTGCTGGACGGCGGAACCATGGGCATGTGTCTCATGGACTCCCTCATGAACTGCGATCTGCTGATCGTGCTGGACGCCGTGCTGGGCGGCGGGACTCCGGGCTCGATCTACCGACTCTCCGGGGAAGAGCTGCGCAAGAGCCTCAGCTTTCGTGATTCCACGCATCAGACGGATCTGGTGGATACCCTGATCTGCTGCGAACTGGCCGGGCGCCGTCCCGAAGCCGTGGTTCTGGGCATGGAACCTGAAGACTATACGACCCTGAGCACGGAACTGACCCCGCGCATCGCCGCCCGCCTGCCCTGTTTCTGCGAGGCGGCGCTTGAAGAACTGCGACGCAACGGCGTGGATCTACAGGAAAATTAAAAAAATTACAAAAAAATGCGGTTTCCCCCCTTTTCAACCCGACAAGGCGTCTTATTTTACTCCTCGTTGCAGGGCTGACCCGCCCCAAGACTTCCCAACGTACTCTCGGCAAGAGTGCCTCACGAAGGCGGTACATCCATCGGCCGCCGTCAGGGAGTCTTGCCGCACAATTTGCCGTCCCGGCTCCGGGTGTTTTGCCGGGCGATACAAAAATTACAAAGTTCTGGAGGATTTGAAGCCATGAAACTGAAGCCCCTCAATGACCGTGTGCTGGTCAAGCGTCTTGAATCCGAAGAAAAAACCGCCGGCGGTCTGTATATTCCCGATACCGCCAAGGAAAAACCCTCCAAGGGAGAAGTGGTGGCCGTGGGTCCCGGCAACGTCGCCGA
>CASQEL010000237.1 GCA_949427775.1 uncultured Desulfovibrionaceae bacterium | reverse complement strand
CCAAACGGGGCATGGTCAAGCGCTCCTCCGCGTCGCTGTACGCGCGCTGCCGCAAGAGCGGCCTGATCGCCGTGGGCCTGCGCGACGACGACGAACTGGTGCTGGTGCGGCCCATCCGCGCCAATACCCATATCGTGCTGGCCACGGCCGACGGCATCGCCATCCGCTTCCCCAGCGGCGACGTGCGGCCCATGGGGCGCGGGGCCACGGGCGTCAAGGGCATCGCCCTGCGGCGCGACGACTTTGTGGTGGCCGGGGTCATCCTCAAGGCCGAGGATCAGACCACGGAAATCATGTCCATTTCCGCATTCGGCTACGGCAAGCGCACGCGCGTGGATCTGTACCGGGTGCAGTCGCGCGGCGGCAAGGGGATCATCAATTTCAAGGTGACGCCCAAGACCGGGCCGGTGGTGGGGTCCATGCCGGTGCGCGACGAGGACGGACTGGTATTGCTGACCTCCGCCAACAAGATCGTGCGCATCAGCGTGGACGAGGTTCGCAGCAAGGGCCGGGCCACCATGGGCGTGTTGCTGGTGCGCCTGGACGAAGGCGCGCGCGTGGCGGGGTTCGACCGGGTGGATGAAGGCGGTTCCGATCTGCGCATGAACGACGAAGACGAGGCGGACGACGGCGAAACCGGCGCGCCGGAAACCGGAGCGTGATCCTGGTGCGGCGGAAACGGGCGAAGACGCGGGCGCGGACCGTCGCGGCGGCGGAACAGGCCGTCGTCCGGCGGAGCGGGGGAGTGTTTTCCCGCTTAGGGACGCTTCCGGCGGCGTTACTGCTGGCGGCGTTGCTGTCGGTCTGGGGATGCGACCGCGCGCCCCTGGTGGCCGATGATCTGGAAGAGGCGCGGGTGGCCGCGCAGGAGCGCAACTGGACACTGGCCGAGCGGCTTCTGCAACGCTATCTGCGCACTGAGCAGGAGCCCGACAAACGCTGGGAAGCCTGGCGACGGCTGCTGGAAGTGACCCGCGGCGCGGGACCGGACCCCCGCGCGTCTCTGGACTATCTGGAAGCCATGCTGATGGAATTTGAGGAGGATGAGGCGCGGGCCCGGATCGTGCTGCGCCGCATGGGCGAACTGAACGAAACCCTGCGCCGGTACGACAAGGCGGCCGAGGCCTGGAGCAGATATGTCGAACTGGCCGGACTTGATGTCGGAGAGGCTGTGGAGGCCCACCGGCGGCTGGCCCGGCTGCATTTTCGGGCCCGGCGGTTCGAGGCCGGGGAAGATGTGCTCCAGTCCTGTCTGGCGTTGCCGTTTCCCGAAGCCGATACGGCCCGCTGTCTGTACGATCTGGCGGACATGCACGCGGCGCGCGAGCAATGGGAAGAGACGTCGAGGCTGGCGTTGCAGATTCTGGATCTCAAGACGGACGACGAGTTGCGGGGCCAGGCGTCGTTTTTGCTGGCCGATGCTTTGGAGCAGCGGAAGAAGCTGCCCGAGGCGTTGCGGTATTTTGAGGCGGCCCGGAACGCCTACCCCAATGAAATGGTGGTGGACAACCGGATTGCCCATTTAAGAAAAAAACTGAAAAAATAACCAGAATACAGGCGGATTCCCGCGCCGGACGGCATGTCCGGCCGAGAGCGGCCCGGCGTGCGGGCATGGGTCGCGGCACGCGGCCTCCGGAGATCGGGAGCGCGCTGTCGAAATCCGCGCAAGGAGAGCACATGATCCGGCATTATTGCGGTCTGTTTGGTATTTCCGGCCACGCCGAGGCCGCGCGGTTGTCCTACTTCGGCCTGTACGCCCAGCAGCACCGGGGGCAGGAAAGCGCGGGCATTGCCACCTGGGACGGCAGGCATATGCATGAGCACAAGGGCATGGGGCTGGTGCCGGACGTTTTTTCCGAAGAAACGCTGTCCGGAGGGCTGCCCGGCGAAAGCGCCATCGGCCATGTGCGCTATTCCACCACGGGTTCCTCGGCGGCGCGCAACGCCCAACCCTTCGTGGCGCGTTTTCAGGGCATGGAAATCGCCGTGGCCCACAACGGCAATCTGGTCAACACCCGTGAATTGCGGGATCATCTGGAAGAGCGCGGGGCCATTTTCCATACCACCAACGATACGGAAGTGTTCATGCACCTGCTGGTGCGCGCCCTGCGCAGCATGCCTCTGGAAGAGGCCATCAAGGACGCCTGCTCGCACCTGCGCGGCGCGTATTCGCTGGTGATCCTGGCCGGGGGCACACTGGTGGCCCTGCGCGATCCGCTCGGCTTTCGGCCCCTGGCCCTGGGCAGACTGGACGACAGCTACGTCTTCGCTTCCGAAACCTGCGCCCTGGATCTGCTGGAAGCCCAGTACATCCGTTCCGTGGAACCGGGGGAAATGCTGGTGGTGCGGGACGGCGAGATGACCAGTCATCGGCTGACGCCGCTGCCCGACGCTCCGGCAACCCCGCGCCAGTGCATTTTCGAGCTTGTCTATTTCGCCCGTCCGGACTCCATGATTTTCGGGGAGCAGGTCTATCTGTGCCGCAAGCGCATGGGCTGGCAACTGGCTTTCGAGTCCACGCCCGATGTGGATTTCGTGATGCCCTTTCCGGATTCGGGCGTCTATCCGGCCGTGGGCTTCGCCCAGTGCGCGGAGCTGCCCTACGAACACGCCATGATCCGCAACCATTACGTGGGGCGGACCTTCATTCAGCCCAGCCAGAGCATGCGCAGCTTCGGCGTGCGGGTGAAGATCAACCCCGTGCGGGCCATGATCGAGGGCAAGCGCATCTGCATCGTGGACGATTCCATCGTGCGCGGCACGACCATGCTGACCCGCGTGAAAAAACTGCGGGAACTGGGAGCGCGCGAGGTGCATATCCGCATCAGTTCGCCGCCGGTCAAGTTCCCCTGCTTTTACGGCATCGACTTCGCCTCGCGGGGCGAACTGGTGGCCGCCGGACACACCCTGCCGGAAATCGCCGCGTTGCTGGACGTGGACTCCCTGCACTACCTGTCCATCGGAGGGCTGATGCGCTCCGTGGCGCATTCCGACAGTTACTGTCTGGCCTGTTTTACCGGCGACTATCCCGTGCCCTGTTGCGAGGCGGGCAAATACCGGCTGGAGGAATGCCCCGGCGACCGTTGAGCGCCGCCGCGACGGCAACACCCGGAACGTCATGCGGCGGGTTCACCGACGCGCGCCGCAAGGAGATCATATGAGCGCCATCAAGAGCATCAAGGGCTTCGCGGACATGTTTCCGCCGGAAAGCGATGCCTTCACCCATATGGAAAAGACGGCCAGAAGCGTCTTTTTCCGTTGCGGCTACGTGGAACTGCGCACGCCCCTGTTGGAACGCACCGAACTGTTTTGCCGTTCCATCGGCACGGAAACCGATGTGGTGCAGAAGGAAATGTACACCTTTCACGATCGCAAGGATCGTTCCCTGACGCTGCGGCCCGAAGCCACGGCGGGCGTCATGCGCGCCTATCTGGAAGCGGGGCGGCACACGCGGGAGCCGGTATCCAAGCTGTTCACCTGCGGTCCCATGTTCCGCTACGAGCGTCCCCAGAAGGGCCGCATGCGCCAGTTTCACCAGATCAACTGCGAATGCATCGGCGCGAAGGGACCGCACACGGACGCGGAAATCATCGTCATGCTCATGTCCTTTCTGCAAGAGCTGGGCATCCGCGACCTGGAACTGCATCTCAATTCCCTGGGCTGTCCGCAATGCCGCCCGGCCTACCGCGCCCTGCTGCACGACTATCTGAAGTCGCTGGACGTTTCGGCCCTGTGCGAGGACTGCCGCCGCCGCATGGAAACCAATCCGCTGCGGGTGCTGGACTGCAAGGTCCCCACCTGCAGGGAGCACACCGAGCGCGCCCCGAAAATCACGGATCATCTCTGCCCGGAATGCGGGGAACATTTCGACGTGGTGCGGCGTCTGCTGCACGGCGCGGGCATCGTGCCGACGCCGGATCACCGGCTGGTGCGCGG
>CASQEL010000236.1 GCA_949427775.1 uncultured Desulfovibrionaceae bacterium | reverse complement strand
AGCAGATTCTGGGGCATCTGAGGGATATGCCGTGAGCGTCGTCCCGGCCGGATACCGGCCCGTTTCCCTGCTCAACTGGTACGATCTGCAACAGCAACAACCCACGGGGGTGCGACATGGCAGGTAATACGTTCGGACGCGTGCTGCGTCTGACGACATTCGGAGAGTCACACGGCGCGGGCATCGGCGGCGTGCTCGACGGTTGCCCGGCCGGGCTGCCTCTGGATGCCTCCGTTCTGCAAACGGAGCTGGACCGGCGCAAACCGGGCGCGGACGGAGCCGGTCCGGCGGGCACGGCCCGCAAGGAATCGGATACGGCGCGCCTGTTGTCCGGGGTCTTCGAGGGTCGGACCACGGGGACGCCCATCGCCTTTTTCATCGCCAATGAGGATCAACGTTCCCGCGATTACGGAGAACTGGCCCGCGTATACCGGCCGGGTCACGCCGATGTCGTCTATGACGCCAAGTACGGCGTGCGGGATTACCGGGGCGGCGGGCGCGCGTCAGGGCGTGAAACGGCCGCCCGCGTGGCGGGGGGAGCCATAGCGCAGGCCCTGCTGGCACGGGAAGGCATACGGGTGCAGGCGGCCACTGTGGAACTGGGGGGTATCGCCGTGGAGCAGATAGATATGGACGGCGCCCGCACCTGTCGGTATTTTTCGGCCGATTCCGAAACCGTGCCCCGTTGGGACGCGCTGATTAAGGATGTGCGCGCCGCGGGCGATACGTTGGGCGGCATCGTGCAGGTGGTGGCCTCCGGTGTTCCCGCCGGTTTGGGAGAGCCGGTGTTCGACAAGCTGGACGCCGTGCTGGCGGCCGCCCTGATGAGCGTGGGCGCGGTCAAGGGCGTGGAGATTGGAGCGGGGTTCGCGGCGGCGCGGATGCGCGGTTCGGAGCATAACGATCCTCTGACGCCCGAAGGTTTTGCCTCCAACAACGCGGGCGGGATTCTGGGCGGGATCGCGTCCGGGCAGGAGATCGTGCTGCGCGCCGCCATCAAGCCCATTCCGTCCATTGCCGTGGAGCAAAAGACTGTGGACTGCGAGGGCCGTCCGGTCAGGTTGCGCGTGGGGGGGCGACACGACATCTGCGCCATTCCGCGCGTGGTTCCGGTGCTGGCGGCCATGACGGCCCTGGCCCTGGCCGACGCTCTGTTGCTGCAGCGTCGCATGGGAGCGGGAGCATGACGCGCGAACTGGCGCATCTGCGCTCTGTGGGGCCGGCTACGGTGCGCGATCTTGGTCTGTTGGGCATCACCACTGTGGAGGAATTGGCCGCCAGGGAGCCGCGGGAGCTTTACGAAACCCTGCAACACGTCTCCGGCGTCGCGGTGGACATCTGCATGTTGGACGTATTTCACTGCGCGGTGGCGCAGGCCCGCGATCCCCATTTGCCCGTCGAGCAGCGCGAATGGTTCTGGTGGTCCCGACAGCGCAAGGCGGCCCGCTGATGGCCGATCTTCCTCTGCAGGCGGATACAGAGACGGTGGAGATCACCGGAAGCGTGGAGCGCGTCGTTTTTCATAACGAGGAGAACGGCTACACGGTGCTCCGTTTGCAGCCTGACAACGGCAAGGACGCCGTGAGCGCCGTGGGACATATGGTCAATCCCCAAGTCGGGGTGCAGGTGCGTGTGACCGGCCGCTGGGTCAACAATCCCCGTTTCGGCCGTCAGGTGCAGATGGATGCCTGCGAGGAGGTTATGCCCGCCACCACGGAGGGGATTCGCCTGTATCTGGCCTCCGGGCTGATCAAGGGCGTGCGGGAATCTCTGGCGACAAAGATTGTGCATAAATTCGGCGAAGACACCATTCGTGTCCTGGACGAGGAGCCCGATCGTCTGCTGGAAATTTCCGGTGTGGGACGCAAGAGCCTGGCGCGGATCAAGGAAACCTGGGCCGCGCACCGGGGCATGCGCGATCTGATGCTGTTTCTGCAGCCGCACGGCATCACCGCGTCCTACGCGGTGCGCATCTACCGTCACTACGGCGGGCAGGCGCTGGAGATCGTGCGGGAGAATCCCTACCGTCTGGCTATGGATATCCGCGGCATCGGGTTCATGACCGCCGATGCCGCCGCCGCCAAATTGGGATTTGACGAGGAGCATCCGCTGCGGGCGCAGGCCGGAGTGCTGTATATGCTGCGTCGTCTTACTGACGACGGCCATGTCTATGTGCCGCGCGACAAGCTCATCACGCTGACTTCGGATCAGTTAAACATCCCTCTGGCGCTGGTGGAAGACAGCCTGGACGCGCTGGAACAGGAAGAACGCATCGTCGTCGAGGAAATGGACGGCGAAATCGGCATTTTTCTGACCCGCTTTCACCACTGCGAATCCAAAACAGCCTTTTATCTGCAACGCTTGCTGCATTCGCCCAAATCCGTCCGTTTTCCCGATCCGGATGGACTTGTGGAGGAGGTCGTCGGAAAGCTGGACCTTACCCTGGCCCCGGAACAACTGGAGGCCGTGCGCACGGCCGCGCGTTCCAAAGTGATGGTGCTTACCGGAGGGCCGGGAACAGGGAAAACCACCATCATCAACGCCATAATCAGGGTATTCAGCGAGGCGCGGGGCAAAATCCTGCTGGCCGCGCCCACGGGCCGCGCCGCCAAACGCATGGCCGAAACCTCCGGTCGGGAAGCGCGCACTATTCATCGCCTGTTGGAGTACAGCCCCAAAGAAGACGGTTTCGCCCGCAACGAGGACAATCCGCTGGCCTGTTCCTTGCTGGTAGTGGACGAAGCCTCCATGATGGACACCTTGCTGCTGTATCATCTGCTCAAGGCCGTGCCGCTGGGGGCGACCGTCGTGTTTGTGGGCGATGTGCACCAACTGCCTTCGGTAGGGCCGGGCAATGTGCTCAAGGACATCATAAACTCCGGCGCGGTGCCCGTGGTGGAGTTGACGGAGATATTCCGGCAGTCGGCGGAGAGCGAGATCATCTGCAACGCCCACCTGATCAACCGGGGAGAAGTTCCCGCGCTGGAATCCTCCCGTGAGCGGCTTTCGGACTTCTATTTCATTCGCCGGAACGATCCGGAGCGGGTGGCGGATCTCATTGTTGACTTGGTGAAAAACCATATTCCCCGGCGTTTTCATCTGGACTCGGTCAACGACATTCAGGTGCTGACCCCCATGCACAAGGGGGCTGTGGGATCGGCGAATCTCAATCAGCGCCTGCAGCAGGCCCTGAACCCCCAAAAGCAGCATGTCCAACGGGGAGATCGGTGTTTCTCGCTCAATGACAAGGTGATGCAGATCCGCAACAATTATGACAAGGATGTGTTCAACGGCGACATAGGGCGCATCATTCTTCTGGATACCAGGGAGCGCACGCTGACTGTCCGGTTCGACGAACGTAACGTACCGTATGACTTCGACGAGTTGGATGAAATCGTCCCGGCCTACGCCATCTCCATCCATAAGTCGCAGGGCTCGGAGTACCCCGCCGTGGTCATTCCCCTGATGGTGCAGCATTACATGCTGCTGCAACGCAATCTGATTTATACGGGGGTGACGCGAGGTAAAAAGCTGGTCATTTTGGTGGGGGAGGCCAAAGCGTTTCATATGGCCGTCAAAAACAACCGCATGCACAAACGCCATACCCGGTTGGCCCGACGTCTGGGCGGTACGGCTGTTTCCGGAGAAGACATATAGATGTTGTCGGGCAAGACGACCGGATATTCCGGCTGCCGGTATGTCCGTTACTGCGGAGGAAGTGCGCTAAAAAATATGCGCAAGGCGAAAAAAATCCTTGACGCGGGAGCGGCGCTTGTGTACTTACTGTCTTCGCACACTGGGCTGTCGTTCAATTGGCAGGACGACGGATTCTGGCTCCGTTAATCAAGGTTCGAGTCCTTGCAGCCCAGCCAGCATATTGTGTCCCCATCGTCTAGCCGGCCCAGGACAACGGCCTTTCACGCCGTCGACAGGGGT
>CASQEL010000235.1 GCA_949427775.1 uncultured Desulfovibrionaceae bacterium | reverse complement strand
ACATCAACTTTAGATGTTTCTGTGTACTACCAGGCAAAGAGAGGAAACTGCCGGGCAAAGGCTTCGACGTCGCGACTGATTTCCGCGAGACGGGTCTCGTTCCGCGTATTGCGCAACGCGTCGACGATCCAGCCGGCTACCTGCCGCATTTCCGCTTCCTTCATGCCGCGGGTGGTCAGGGCCGCGGCGCCCAGGCGCACTCCCGATGTCACGAAAGGAGAACGTGTTTCAAAGGGCACCGTATTCTTGTTGGCGGTGATGCCGGCGGCGTCCAACGCATGTTCGGCATCCTTGCCGGTGATGTCCTTGTCGCTGAGATCCATCAGCATGAGATGGTTGTCCGTGCCGCCGGAGACCAGGGAGTACCCCGCGTCCATAAGGCATCGCGCCAGCACGGCGGCGTTTTTGAGAACCTGTTCCTGGTATATTTTGAAGGCCGGGCGCAGGGCCTCTCCGAAGGCCACGGCCTTGGCCGCGATGACATGCATGAGCGGGCCGCCCTGAATGCCGGGAAAAATCTGGCTGTTCAAGGTCTTGCCCATGTCTTCGCTGGAGAGGATCATCCCGCCGCGCGGACCGCGCAGGGTTTTATGCGTCGTGGTTGTGGTGATGTGCGCCAGATCGATGGGCGAGGGGTGCAGACCGGTCGCCACCAGACCGGCGATGTGGGCCATATCCACAATCAGCTTTGCGCCCACTTCATCGGCGATGGCCCGGAACCGGGCGAAGTCGATGATGCGGGGATAGGCGCTGGCCCCGGCCACGATGGCCGCCGGGCGGTGTTCGCGGGCCAGAGCGGCCACTTCGTCGTAATCAATGCGGCCGGTTTCCCGTTGCACGCCGTAGGACACGATCTTGTACAGGCGTCCGGAAAAGTTCACCGCGCTGCCGTGGGTCAAATGCCCGCCGTGCGAAAGATTCATGCCCAGCACTGTCTGTCCGGGCCGGATGCAGGCGAAATAGGCCGCCATGTTGGCCTGGGAGCCGGAGTGGGGCTGCACGTTGACGTAGCCGCAGCGGAAGAGCTTTTTTGCCCGCTCAATGGCCAGATTTTCGGCTATATCCACAAACTCGCAACCGCCGTAGTAACGCTTGCCGGGATAGCCTTCGGCGTATTTATGGGTCAGTACGGAACCTTGCGCCTCGCGCACGGCGGCGGAGACGAAGTTTTCCGAGGCGATGAGTTCGAGTTTGCCGGTCTGGCGCCGGGCTTCCAGCCAGATGGCTTTGGCGAGTTCCGGGTCCTGCAGCATAATCTGATCCATGGAGCTGTCTTCCTTGGCTTCTGAATATGTTGGGGGAGAGCGGCAGATGCATACCGTCTCTCCCCGGAGTCTCCGCCCCGGGGACGGAGAAGAGTGTATACGGCAACAGGAGCGGCGGTTATTCCGTCCAGCGTTTGAAAATAATGCTGGCGTTGGTGCCGCCGAAACCGAAGGAATTGCACATGGCGTATTCGCATTGTACCCGTTGCGAGCCTTCGGTCAGGTAATCGAGATCGCAGGCCGGGTCCGGCGTATCCCGGTTGATGGTGCCGGGCAGCACGCCGTTGTGCAGGGCCAGCACGGAGAACACGCTTTCAATGCCGCCTGCCGCGCCCAACAGATGCCCGGTCATGGATTTTGTGGCCGAGATTTTGATTTTATACGCGTGTTCGCCGAAAACCTTCTTGATGGCCACGGTTTCGCAGGCGTCGTTGAGCGCCGTGGAGGTGGCGTGCGCGTTGATATGATCGATGTCCGTGGGGGCCAGTCCCGCTTCATCCAGAGCGTTCCGCATGGCGCGGGCCATGCCTTCGCCGGTTTCGGGCATGGCTGTCATGTGGTAGGCGTCGGCGGACGCGCCGTAGCCCGCGATTTCCGCGTAAATGGTCGCGCCGCGCGCCTGCGCGGACTCCAGGGTTTCCAGCAGCAGCAGACCGGCGCCTTCGCCGATGACGAAACCGTCGCGGTTTTTGTCGAAAGGCCGGGAAGCTTTGGCGGGGTCATCGTTGTGCGCGGTGGAGAGCGCCTTGAGCGCCGTGAAGCCCGCCACCCCCAGGGGAGTGACCGTGGCTTCCACGCCGCCGGTGATGGAGGCGTCGCAACGGCCCAGCAGCAGTTCGCTCCAGGCCGTGCCTACCGCGTGGATGGCGGAGGCGCAGGCCGAAGTGGCCACGAAGTTGGCCCCTTTGGCTCCCGTGAAGATGGAAATCTGTCCCGGTCCCATGTTGGAAATGAGCATGGGGATCATGAACGGAGAGATCTTGCCCGGACCCGAGGTCAGCAGTTTTGCGTGATAGGTTTCGATAGTGTGCAGCCCGCCCAGGCCGACGCCGAGGATGACGCTGGTCCGGTAGGCGTTTTGCGGAGTGACGGCGTATTCCGAGTGCTTCATGAGCATGTCGGCGGCAGCTACGGAAAACTGCGTGAAGCGATCCATGCGCCGCGCCTGCTTATACGGCATGTAGTCCTCGGGATTAAAATTTTTTATCTCTCCGGCTATGCGCGAGTCATAGGCCGAGGCGTCGAACAGGGTAATGGGTCCGATGCCGGACTCGCCCGCCACCAGACGGTCCCAGGTGGTCTGCAGGTCGTTGCCCAGCGGCGTCAGCGCAGCGAGGCCGGTGACTACAACGCGCTTGCGGGTCATGCGCAGGCTCCTTCTCATCTGTATCTCATCCGAAAAAGCGCGGGGGCAGCAAGGCTGCCCCTGCGTATATATCCCAAACGTCGGCTATTTCAGCTTGGCTTCGATGTACTTGACGGCGTCTTCGACCTTGAGAATTTTCTGGGCGTCGTCGTCGGCGATTTCAATATCGAATTCTTCTTCCATCGCCATGATCAGTTCGGTCAGATCCAGGGAGTCCGCGCCCAGATCTTCCACAAAGGAAGCGGCGGGTGTCACTTCGTTTTCGGCGACGCCGAGCTGATCCACAATGATTTTTTTGACTTCAGCGGCAACATCACGGTCGGCCATGGTATCCTCCATTCGTTATTAACTGCGTTTTTGTACAATAAAATGCTTCGTGACGCGGGATGGAGCCCCGCGCCGTTCTCGTGACGCCGGGCAGCGTCGTCGCGGCCCTGTTCAGCAATACATCCCGCCGTTGACGGCGAGAATCTGTCCCGTCATATACGCGGCCTTGTCCGAGGCGAGAAACGCCACGGCTTCAGCCACGTCCTGCGGCGTGCCCAGACGTTTCAGAGGAATGGCGGCTTCGTAGTCGGCCCGTACCTCGGCCGGAAGCGAGGCCGTCATGTCCGTTTCGATAAAGCCCGGCGCTACCGCATTGACCGTAATATTGCGTCCGGCCAGTTCCCTGGCGGCGGATTTGGTCATGCCGAGAAGCCCCGCCTTGGCCGCCGCGTAGTTGACCTGCCCGGCATTGCCCATCTGACCCACCACGGAAGAAATGTTGATAATCCGGCCATGACGCCGTCGGCTCATGATCTTGGCGGCCTCGCGCATACAAACGAAGGCGCCGCGCAGGTTGACGTCCAGCACGCGGTCGAAGTCTTCGTCTTTCATGCGGATCAGGAAGCCGTCTTTGGTGATGCCCGCGTTGTTGACCAGCACGGCGAGATCTGTCTTGTCCTTGATTTCCGAGGCAAAAAACGTGGTTATAGCCTCAGCGTCGCCCACGTTCAACGCAAACGCCCGGGCGCTGCCGCCCCGTTCGCGGATGCCCGCGGCCACGGCCTCGGCTTCCTCAGGTTTGCTGACATAGGTAAGAAACACCTGGAATCCGTCGCGGGCCAGGGTTTCGGCCACAGCCCGCCCGATGCCGCGGGAACCGCCGGTGACCAGCGCTGTAGGGGTCGGAGTGCTCATATCTGTCCTCAGGATAGCAGGTTGAACCAGAGTGTTCTCTACCCCAATGCCGTACTGATTTCAATGCCGTGGGACGGACAAAAACAGCGCCGCTTGCCAGGACCGGCTCTAGTACCGCATAACACAAAATACTTCGTATTTTGCGTCAAGATCATTCGCC
>CASQEL010000234.1 GCA_949427775.1 uncultured Desulfovibrionaceae bacterium | reverse complement strand
CTCTCGCATGGCGGCTAGTACACAGAAACTTTAGATGTTTCTGTGTACTAGCGGACCGCCTTCCTTACGTGCGGCATACTCTTTCAGGGTCGGTCCTCATTACCCCGCCTGCTGCAAAGCCGCCTTTTTCCGTCCCGCGGCGTTGCGGGGCGACCATTGACCTTGCGGTACGTTCACTGCTGCTTCGCTCAATGTTTGCCTTGCGCCTTGCAGGCCGAAAAAATTCGGCTTTTCGCGGACGGCGTTGTAATGAGAACTGCCCAGTGAACCGCCGGTTGCAATTCTCGCCTCTTTTTGCCCTATTCTCATATCATCTATGCAGCCCTCTTTTTTCTACAGCGGGCGACAATGCAATTGCCAATCCGGCGCAGTTGCGTGCACATCCGCCCGCGAAACTGTCCCAGGGCGATATTGTTCGCCGTTAAGGGGTCGTTGCACGCGCCGCTTGCTCTGCCAACGACGCGCGGCAAAAACCGAGCATCTATAGAAATAGGCAAGAAGATGCGAGAATCAGAGCTGGCTCAGGAAGGTACGGTCGTCTAGGATTCATTTCATCATTCGCCAAAAAGCGTGGTTTTTGGCCAATGAACCCGCTTTTCGCGCCGCGCCGGACTCTCGTCCGGCATGAGAAGTTATTTCGTACGAATTGTGAAATGACTCCTTGTATCCCGTCATCCATTTTGCACCAAACGGAGGTTTGTTATGAAAAATACAATGATATGCATGGCCCTGGCGTTGACTGCCGTAACCGGCTTTTCCGGCGGTTATGCTTTTGCCGCAGAAACAGGCAAGGCGCAGACGATTATCCGTAACGGCGAGCAGGCCGCCATCAAAGGTTCCGCTCAGTTTTTTACCGGCAACGTGCGTATTGATCCCTTGTACCCGGCCAACAATGCCATGCGCTCCAGCGGCGGCAGTGTGACGTTTGAGCCGGGCGCCCGTTCCAACTGGCATATTCATCCTGTGGGACAGGTGCTGATCATTACCTCCGGCGTGGGGCGGACGCAGGAATGGGGCAAGCCCATTCAGGAAGTCAGACCGGGCGACGTCATTATCTGCCCCGTGGGCGTCAAGCACTGGCACGGGGCCGCTCCGAACAGCTCCATGTCGCATATTTCCATTTGCGAAGAAAAAGAACCCGGCAAGGTTGTCGAGTGGATGGAAAAGGTGACCGACGAACAGTACAACGGAAAATAGCAATAACAGGTCCGCCTTCAGTTAGGGTCAGCCCTCAGTAAAACGCCGTCCGCGAAAAGCCGAATTTTTTCGGCCTGCAAGGCGCAAGGCAAACATTGGGCGAAGCAGCAGTGAACATACTGCAAAGTCAATGGTCGCCCCGCAACGACGCAGGACGGCAAAAGGCGGCTTTGCAGCAGCCGGATTACTGAGGGCCAGCCCCAAGAGCGGGTTGGTCATAACAGAGAGTTCTATCATGAGTAATGCAACAAAAAAGGTTTCCATGGAAACAGGTCGTCGTGAAGTTTTGAAGGCCGCTGCGGTACTGGTTGCCGCCCCCATTTTGGTGGGAGGGATTTCGGGCGTGGGAATGGCGGCGGAAAGCGGTTCCGCTGCTTCCGGCGCATCCGGTTCGGCGACCGAGAAAAAGAGCGCCCTGGATCTGCCGCTGTTGACGAAAAAGCGCACCCTTGGGAGCGGAAAGTTCAGCATGGAAGTGTCCGCCGTAGGGTTCGGCGTCATGGGGGCCAATTATAATCGCGGGGTTTCCCCTGACAGGAAGACCGTGATTGACGTGATACGGCAGGCCGCCGAGCATGGCGTCACCCTGTTTGACACCACCCAGGTGTATGGGCCGCTGACCAACGAGGAACTCGCGGGTGAAGCTCTGGCGCCGTACAAAGGCAAGGTCGCCATCACCACCAAGTTTGGTCATCGTATCGTCAACGGGGTCTATCAGACGGGCAAGCTGGACAGCCGTCCGGAAAATATCCGCCGGGTCGCGGAAGAATCCCTGAAAAGATTGCGGGTCGATGCCATCGAACTTTTCTATCAGCACCGTTTTGACCCTGCGGTGCCCATTGAGGATGTGGCCGGAACGGTCAGGGATCTCATCCGGGAAGGCAAGGTCAAACGCTTTGGCCTGTGCGAAGTGGGGCCGGAAACCATTCGGCGCGCCCACGCCGAACAACCCGTTACCGCCGTCCAGAGCGAGTACCACCTGATGTGGCGTGAGCCGGAAAAGAATATTTTCCCCGTGCTTGAGGAATTGGGCATCGGCTTTGTTCCCTACAGTCCGCTCAATCGGGGCTTTCTTGGCGGGGATATGACAGCCTATACCCGGTTTGATTCCGGCAATGACAATCGCAACACCCTGCCCAGATTCACGCCCGAGGCTCTGGGAAAAAATCTGATGTTTGTGGAAATCCTCAACCGCTTTGGCCGCCCCAGAGGGATCACCGGAGCGCAGGCCGCCCTGGGCTGGTTGTTGCAGAAGGATTGGATTGTTCCCATACCCGGCACAACCAAACTGTCCCACCTGGAAGAAAACATCAGGGCGGCCAGTCTGGCCGTAAGTCCGAAAGAATGGAAGGAGCTTGAGGAGGCGCTTTCCAGGGTGGAAATCGTGGGCGACCGTTACCCCGCCGAACAGCAACGTCAGGTTCAGAAAAGTTAGCGGCATAGCCTGTCCTCAGGCGGGCATCTGAACAGGGCGGATGCCTGCCGATTTTTCCACCGCGGAGTTTTTTCCGGCGCCCTGTGCTGCAACAAGACGCAAAGACAGTCCCTTCTGCAACGAGGAACATTTCCATGAAACAGGAAACGATGAAGGCCGGTGTCCTGACCGGACCGCAACAGATTGAAATCAGGCAGGTACCCGTTCCGCACATGGCCCCCGGTATGCTGAAGATACGGGTTTCCGCCTGCGGCGTCTGCGGCAGTGATATTCACATGTGGAAGGCCGGAAAGGGCTGGAGTCCGGAACCCATTGCCGATTTTCACATGGGGCATGAATTTTGCGGCGTGGTCGTCGATCCCGGCGACAGCGATTTCCGCATCGGCGAGCGGGTGACCTTCTGGGCCAACCTGTATTGCGGCGAATGCGACATGTGCCGGGCGGGCAAGGAGCATCTTTGCCGGGAAGTACACGGTACCAATTATATTGGTTTCGTCTGCAACGGCGGCTATGCGGAATATTTTGTTGGCAAGGCGGGGAACGCCTACAGACTGCCGGATACGGTGTCGGACATCGCCGCCGGGCTGATTGATCCCCTGATGGTCGCCTATCATGCGGTCAGGCAATCCGGTTTGCAACTGCACGACAAGGTGCTGGTGGTCGGCAGCGGCATTATAGCACAACTTGTCGGCGGATTGGCCGGAAAAGCGGGAGCCTCCTGCCTGGCCATGTCCAAAATCGATGAACGGCAAACGGGCAAGGCACGGGAAATAGGCGATTTTGACATCTATTTTGACGGCAACGATCCCGACCGGGCCGCGAAGATGCAGGCGGCTTCCGAGGGCGGATTCGATGTCGTTTTTGAAGCTGTCGGCGCGGGAGAAGCGCTTGCCGCCTGTCTGGACGGCGTGAAACCCGGCGGCAAAATTGTGATGATCGGCAACTCGATAACGCCCACAGTTCCCTTTGAGCTGAATCGCGCCGTCCTGCATGAAGTTCGTCTGACCGGCAGTGTGTCCTGCACCCGAAAGGAATTTGAAGAAACGATTGACCTTATTGCCAAGGGCATCGTCGACGTTGAAAAATATGTGACTGACATCCTGCCCCTTGATCAGCTCCAGCACGCGTTTGAGAAACAGATTTCCCCTGTCGAATCCGTTCTGAAAACCGTCATCAGACCGTAATTTATGACGGCACGGGCCTCCTCCGAACGACCGGAGGAGGCGCAATACATGAATTCACGATGAAACGGCGAATGCCTTTTTGTTTTCCGGCGTGTCTGCGGAAGGAAGAATCAGAACCACCCGCATAGCGGGTGGTTTGCTCCAGCCCTGTAAGGGCTTACTA
>CASQEL010000233.1 GCA_949427775.1 uncultured Desulfovibrionaceae bacterium | reverse complement strand
ACCATGTGCGGCTTCAAGCGTTCCATGGAAGTGCTGCCCGCCATCATTGTGGCCGGGGTGTGCTTCGCCGGCGCGCAGTTCGTGCTGGCCAACTATCACGGCCCGACGCTGCCGGACATCGGTTCGGCCATCGCCACCATCGTGGGGCTGGTGCTGCTGCTCAAGGTCTGGAAGCCCTCCAGCGTCTTCCGTTTCGAGGGAGAAGAGCCCACGAAACTCGAAGGTTCCGGGTATCCTGTGGGCGTGGTGCTGCGCGCCTGGGGACCGTACATCGTGCTGGCGGTGTTCGTGTTCTTCTGGGGCCTGCCCGAATTCAAGAAGGTGCTCAACGGCATTCCCGGCGCGCTCAAGGCCTTTGAATGGCCCGGACTGCACGGCGAAGTCATGAAGACCGCCCCCATCGTGGCCCAGGACGCCGTGTACGGAGCCAAATTCACCTTCAACTGGCTCTCGGCGGGCGGCACGGCCATTCTGCTGTCCGGTCTGGTGTCGGTGCCCTTCATGCCCAAGTACGGCTTCGGTGATGCCGCCGCCTGCTTCGGTCGCACCTTCAAGCAGCTGATCTTCCCCATCGTGACCATCGCCATGATTCTGGGTCTGGCTTTCCTCATGAACTACTCGGGCATGAGCTCCACTCTGGGTCTGGCCTTCACCCACACGGGTTGGCTGTTCCCGTTCTTCTCACCCCTGCTGGGCTGGTTGGGCGTGTTCCTGACCGGGTCGGACACCTCTTCCTGCGCCCTGTTCGGCGGCATGCAGAAGGACACCGCCATTGCCGTGGGCATGTCTCCGGAACTGGCCGTGGCCTCCAACGCCTCGGGCGGCGTGACCGCGAAGATGATTTCGCCCCAGTCCCTGTCCGTGGCGACGGCCGCCACCAACATGGTCGGCCAGGAAGGCAACCTCTTCCGCTTTACCATCTGGCACAGCGTCGGCATGACCCTGGTTCTGTGCGTGCTGACCTATCTCCAGGCCGGGCCGCTGCGCTTCATGCTGCCGTAGCCCTTGCCGGGATTTGAACCCTCAGGCCCCCGCGTCGCGTTGCGTCGCGGGGGCCGTGTCGTTCAGCGCAACCCCGCGCATCGTTCCGCCGCGATACACCGGCCGCACGCTCCCGCCGTCGGCGGAGCATTTTCAACGTAAAAATGCTCTGATGCGATATATTTCATAACTACATAAAATTGAAATAACTTTTATGAAAAGATCGTCAGGAGGACGCATATCCTCCGTAATGGAAATTTTTGCTTTCCCGCCGTTTGTATGATAACAACCGGCACGGAGAAATCAAATGCTTGCGGCGAAAACCGGGCGTTGTTTCTTCCGGAGGGTCTCAAAGAACCAGGAATTTGCCTGGATTGCAGCCTGAAAGACCGTTGGGTCAGGGGCAGTCCTCATTGAAACGCCGTCCGCAAAAAACCGAATTTTTTCGGTCGGCACGGCGCAAGGCACACATCGGACGAAGCTGTATCGGGCATGCCGCAAGGTCGATGTCGGCCCTGCAACGCCGCGGACGGAAACAGGCGGCTTTGCAGCGGGCGGAGCAATGAGGCTGACCCTGGGAATTCCCCGGTTTTAGCGGGGTAGAAGTCAATTTTTGTGGGGATTTTAAGAAACAGGAGGAATTTTATGTCTCAAAACTCGGATGTCGTCATCGACAAGGCGAAATCCAGTTGGTCGGATCTTTGGACGAAAGAAGATTATTGGGCCATCTGGCTGGGGCTGGCGTTCTGTTTTCTGGCGCTGTACCTGTTCGTGTTCAGTTATCCGGCGGCGAACAAACAGGCGGCGGAGGCCAAAATCGCCAAAGCCGAAGCTGTAATGCAGGCCGAAGCGCAGCGGGCGCCTTTCAAAACCATCGCCTGGTACAAGGCTCAGGGCAGCAAAAAGGTGAAGCCCGAAGGGGGCGAATTCGCCGCCACGCTGAAGCGGTTCATGGGCAAGCCGGGGCGCTGGCAGGACAACCCTCTTCAGTCGTGGGTGCTGACCAAGGAAGAAGCCGCCGCCAAGGCTGAAAAGGCCAAGCCCGCGGCCGAAAAGGCCAAGGCCGCGGCGGAAGCTGCGTTTGCCGCGGCCCAGGAAGCCGAAAAGGCCGCGGAAGCCGCCAACTTCGGTGACGCCGGGCTCAACACGGCCGCCGAAGCGAAGATTTCCGCGTGGCGCGAGGCTGAACGCAAGAGCGCCTCTGCCTCGGCCAAAGCCAAGGTCAAGAGCTACAATATTCTGCTCACCCTGCCCGTGATGCTGCTGGTATCGGGACTCGTGTTCGGCATCGGCGCGGCCTGCATGGGCGTGAATATAGGCAAGTTCTTCCTGGGCTACATCGGCCTGTTCATCTTCACGGTGTTCGCCATGACCATGGGCAATCAGGCCACCATGCGCTATTGGGGAGTAAGCACCGAGGCATGGGCCATTCTGCTCGGCATGCTTGTCGCCAACACGGTGGGCACGCCCAAGTGGATGAAACCCTCGCTCATGGTGGAATACTTCATCAAAACCGGTCTTGTGCTGCTGGGCGCGGAAATCCTGCTGGACAAGATCATCGCCATCGGCATCCCCGGCCTGTTCGTGGCCTGGGTGGTGACGCCCATCGTGCTCATCAGCACCTATATCTTCGGTCAGAAGGTCATTAAAATGCCTTCCAAGACCCTGAACATCACCATCTCCGCCGACATGTCGGTCTGCGGCACTTCGGCGGCCATCGCCACCGCCGCCGCCTGCCGGGCCAAAAAGGAAGAGCTGGCCCTGTCTGTGGGCATTTCCCTGCTTTTCACGGCCATCATGATGATCGTGTTGCCCATGGTCATTAAGGCGCTGGGATTGCCCGCCGTGCTCGGCGGCGCCTGGATCGGCGGCACCATCGACTCCACCGGCGCGGTGGCGGCCGCGGGCGCGTTCCTGGGCGACAAGGCCATGTACGTGGCGGCCACCATCAAGATGATCCAGAACGTGCTCATTGGGGTCACGGCCTTTGGCGTGGCCATCTACTGGGTGACCAAGGTGGATCGCGTGCAGGGACAGCCCATCAACATCATGGAAATCTGGCACCGTTTTCCCAAGTTCGTGCTCGGTTTTCTGGCGGCGTCCATCGTGTACTCGTATGTCTCCGGGCAGCTCGGTTCCGATATGAGCCAGGGACTGGTCACCGCCGGGGCCATCAAGAGCATGACTTCACCGTTGCGCGGCTGGTGCTTCACCCTGTCGTTCGCGGCCATCGGTCTGGCCACCAACTTCCGTGAACTGGCGCACTATTTCAAGGGGGGCAAGCCCGTCATCCTGTACGTCTGCGGCCAGAGCCTGAACCTCGCTCTGACGTTGCTCATGGCGTACATCATGTTCTATGTGGTGTTCCCGGAAATAACCGCCAAGATCTAACCATGCACGTGCGTCCGACCGCTCTGCGGGAGACGCCGCGCTGATAAAAATACGTCCCCCGGCATGACGCCGGGGGACGTTCACCTTTGAGCAAGGTATCCTCCATGCAACAAAGCGTACTGCCCCGCCTTGCGCGACTGGCTTGCGGCATTGCCGCCATCTGGCTCTTTTTCTGGGTGATCACGCCGATCATCGTAAGACACTGCCCGCCTCTGGCCCATTATGGGGCTGTGGCGCAGGAAAACGACATTCAGCCCGGCGCGATGTATTACAATGACGTGCCCGTGACCGTGGAAGCCGAGCGCAACAACAGGGATACCGTCCGGTTTCTGCCCGGACGCGGCACGCGACAGCCCTGAGGCGGCCCTCGTTACCCCGCCTGCCTAAAAAGTCAAAGAGAGTCTGCCGTCAGACATTTTTATCTAGTACCGCATAACACAAAATACTTCGTATTTTGCGTCAAGATCATTCACCGAAAAACGCGGTTTTCGGCTCATTCACGGCGACTACGCCGCCGCGCCATGCTCTCGCATGGCGGCTAGTACACAGAAACTTTAGATGTTTCTGTGTACTAGAGCAGTTCACGGTTGAAATGCTCCAAAAGATGT
>CASQEL010000232.1 GCA_949427775.1 uncultured Desulfovibrionaceae bacterium | reverse complement strand
CTTTTCCCGCGAAATGACGGCAGCGAGATTGAAGGAAACCGGAGAGTTTCATTCGGAATGCTCTAAAAGCTTGTCCATAAACACGCAGAGCGCGGGCAAGAGCGGGAAAAACGCTCTTTTTGCGGAGAGAGCATGCTTTATTGCATGCGGCCGGAGCCGAAAAGCGCTTTGACATGGCTTTTGCCCACGAACACGCTATTTATGACAGGCTGTGCGTATAAGGAACAGACTATGGAACATATCGTCATTCTGGGGCTCGGCAACATCCTGTATGGAGACGAGGGCTTCGGCGTGCGGGCCGCCGAACGGCTGTACGCCGACTGGGAATTCCCCGATCATGTGGAAGTCGTGGACGGCGGCACACAGGGACATACGCTGCTGACCTTTGTGGAAGAAGCCGACAGACTGCTGATTCTGGACGCCGTGGACTTCGGCCAGGCGCCGGGCACGCTGACGCAGCGCGAGGACGAGGACATTCCCGCCTGGCTCTGCGGACGGAAAATCAGCCCCCACCAGAACAGCTTTTCCGAAGTGCTGGCTCTGGCTCAACTGCGGGGCAGGCTGCCCGCGCATATGGTGCTGATCGGCGTGCATCCCGCCGCCATGGAACTGGGCGGCGCGCTGTCTCCCCTGGCCGATGGGCAAGTGAACGCCGCCGTGGAACTGACGCTGCGGCAACTGCGCCTCTGGGGCGTGGACGCCCAACCGGCAGCCGTCCCCCGCCGTCTGCACCATTCCAGCCTGGACTGAAACATACCGCGGGCAGCAGGCGGGGTAACGAGGGCTGCCCCTGAGTCTGAAAACGGGCATGAGGACCATATTTCCAGGTTCCTCATGCCCGATGCGCTCTCCGCCCTGTTTGTCCGCTGATTGACGGAAAAACGCGCTTAAAACAGTCCCGTCACCTGTCCCGTTTCCGTGTCCACGTCGATCCTGCGGAAGGCCGGACGCGATCCCGTGCCCGGCATCAGGCTGATGTCCCCGGCCACGGGCACCACCAGCCCCGCGCCGCCGTAGTGCAGCACGTCGCGGATATGCAATGTCCAGCCCGTAGGCGCGCCCTTGCGGGCGGGATCGTCGGACAGCGAATACTGCGTCTTGACCATGCACACGCCCAGCTCCGCCGCGTCGGGCAGGGCTTGAAGTTCCCGCAGCCGCTGTTGCGCGCGCGGGGAAAACTCCACGCCGTCCGCGCCGTAGATCTCGCGGGCTATGCGATCGATGCGCTCGGCAAACGGGAGATTCCAGTCGTAAAGCGGCGTGAATGTCGCCGGTTCCCGGCAGGCGTCCATAACGGCGTCGCTCAGTTCCAGCGCCCCTTCGCCCCCGTGCTCCCAATGCGTGGACAGAGCCACCCGCGCTCCGGCGGCCTCGCAGCTCCGCCGGATGCAGGCCAGTTCATCCCGCGTGTCCGAAGCGAACGCGTTGATGCAGACCACGGGCGGCACGCCCGAACGGCGGACCATGGCGATATGGTGCAGCAGATTGGCGCAGCCCCGCTCCACAAGCCCCACGTCTTCCCGCGTGTATTCTTCGGGCAAGGGACGTCCGGGCGCCGGAAGCGGTGCGCCCCCGTGGCTCTTGAGCGCGCGCACCGTAGCCACGATGACCGCCGCGTCCGGTTTCAGTCCGCTGTAGCGGCATTTGAGATTCCAAAACTTCTCGTACCCGATATCCGCGCCGAAGCCCGATTCCGTCACATGGTATTCGCTCAGCTTGAGCCCCACCCGGTCGGCGATGATGGAACTCTGGCCTATGGCGATATTGGCGAACGGCCCCGCATGGACCAGCACCGGCTGGCCCTCGATGGTCTGGATGAGATTGGGCTTGACCGCCTCCACCATCCAGGCCGTCATGGCGCCGTCCACTTCCAGATCCGCGGTGGTCACCGGCGCGCCGGAACGGTCGCGGGCGAGGATGATCCGCCCCATACGCAGGCGCAAGTCCCGCAGATCCCGGGCCATGGCCAAAATGGCCATGACTTCCGAGGCCACGGCGATCTCGAAATGGGAGCGCATCATAAAGCCGTCGTTGCGCCGTCCGTCGCCCTCCATGCCGATGACGATGTTGCGCAGAGCCTGGCAGCAGTAATCCATGACCCAGCCCATTTCCACACGGGTGGGATCGATGTGCAGACGCCGCATGCCGGACAACGCCTCCAGCCGGGCATCATCGTAGTTGCGCTCGTGCTGCATGCGCGCGGTCAGGGCCACCATGGCCAGATTGTGCGCGTTCATGACGGCGTTGATGTCGCCGGTGAAACCCAGCGAATAGGGCGTCAACGGAATGCACTGGGAACGCCCGCCCCCGGCCGCCGAGCCCTTGACGCCCATGGTGGGACCGCCCGAAGGCTGACGAATGGCCACGGACACCCGCTTGCCGCGTCTGCCCAGGCCCTGGGCCAGACCGATGGTGGTGGTGGATTTGCCTTCGCCCAGCGGGGTGGGCGTGATGGCCGTCACGTCGATGTATTTGCCGTCGGGACGATCCGCCAGACGGGCCATCGCGGCCCGTTCGTCGATCTTGCCCATATAATGCCCGTACGGCAGCAGCTCCTCGGGCAACAGCCCCATGTCCGCCCCCAGAGCTTCAATGGTTTTCATGCGTTGTTCCGCGTCCCGGGCGATTTCCCAGTCCGCGTGCTGTTTGGGATCCAGAGTCATACTTCCCCCGAAATAAAGAGTAAGGTCTTGTCCATACACGGATCCAGTATCGCCCGATGCGTCGATCCGGTCAAGCCGAAGAACGGACGATGCGAATATCTTATACGCCATGTACAAATTACGGCATCCTGTGTGGACAAGCGGTTGTTATGATCATAAGTAGACAGAACTACGACGCGCTGATTCGGCGACGTGCTTCGCAAGGGCTCCCCATCTGACGCAAAGGCGGCATATCATGCTCATTCCGGAACATATCAAGCTGGTTGCCATAGCAAAGGATGAAGCGGCCTTCATAGCCGAATGGGTGTTTCATCATCTCTATTTCGGATTCGACTCCATCGACGTTTATGTCAACAGAACGACGGACAACACCGTCGATATTCTCCGGCGCATCCACGAACGGTATCCGCATGTCTGTGTTCACAGCGCCGACTGGATCGATCTTGTCCACCATATTTACGTCTCCAATGAATTGCAGAAGATCGTCTATGCCTACGCCTATTGCGAGGCATGTCATTCCAAACCGGCGGACTATCTCCTTTTTCTGGATATCGACGAATTCTGGACGCCGCTGGACTACCGCTCCACCATCCATGACTGCCTGCGGACGTTGGGACATCCGGACCTGTGCTCTTTCGAGTGGTTCAACCTGCTTCCCCGGCAGCAGGAGGACGACGGCCTGTTGATGTGCGGGGAACTTTCCGGAGAAACCGCCGTTCTCGTCAAAACACTCGTAAAATCCGGTCTTAAGATGCAGGTCATGCGCATCCACTATCCGTCCTGCGAGGGAGCGCGCTCCTGCCTGGCCGACGGAAGCAAATACATTCCCGGCAAGCACTATATAGAGCATCTTCCCCAGCCCGCTGCGGAACTCAAGAAGTATTTCATCACCCATAACCTGATAAAATCGCCGCTGTGTTACCTGGCCTCGCTGATCCGCAACAATCCTGATTTTCTTTACAACAACAGAGTATCCTTCATAAAGACGAATCGGCCGTATGCATTCACGGCGCGGCACGACACGCCTCTGACGCTGGAGCCGCCCGAATCGTTCCGGCAATCCTACGCGGAAGGCTACGCCCGTTTTTTTGCCGAATGCGGGCTGGAAAGCCCCGCCAGAGAGGCGCGGGTCCATCTGTTCACACAGGCGTTGAACGCCATACGCCATATCGAAAACAACGCCGGCGATGAAATCATCAGAAAGGCGGTGGCGGGCCTGGACATCAAGGCACTGCGCCGTGAAGCGAACACACGACTTTTCGCTCTCAGATGAGGCGGTTTTTCTTTACCCGGCGCGCCGTAAAGCCCCGCCCTTCAGGTCGGGGATATAAGGCGCGCT
>CASQEL010000231.1 GCA_949427775.1 uncultured Desulfovibrionaceae bacterium | reverse complement strand
GCCGCATGGCTCCGCTGCAATGGCTGCACGCGCGCCTGAGCCATTGCTCCGGGGACACGGGGTTTTCCAGTGAAAAACCGGAGGACGTCACGCTCGTCAAGGCGCAGTTGACCCGCCTGGACGCGCTGCTGGAACCCAGGGCCGGGGATCTGGCTCCGTCTTTCATGTCCATGTTCAACAACGTCACCGTGATGGCGGAAGCCCTGGAGGCGCGCGCCCCTGCGGACACGCGGGCCGGAAAGCCCGCCGCCGCTCCGGTTTCGGCTTCGCCCGTGTTGGGCGCGGCGCTTATCGGTATGGACGCCGACGGCCGCGTGCCGTCTTCCGTGCTGCCCCAACTGGTGCGCAACGTCATGGAGCAGGCGCGACAGCTGGCCGGGCATTTTCTTTCCCTCAACATTCGGGACGAGCGCGCCTACCAACTGCACCGCACCGCCCTGTGGAGCACGCTGCTGCATTTGCCGCCCGCCGACAGCGCGGGGCTGACGCAGATGTCGTGCGGGGTGCCGCGGGAAAGAATCCAGGGATATGTCTCAGCCGTTGAAAACCGGCAGTACGAAAGCGTGCTCCCCCATCTGGAACGTTCCGCGGCCAAGGCTCCCTACTGGCTGGAAGGCCACTACATGGTGGCCCGCTGCCTGGAGGCCCTTGGCGCCACGGCGGCGCACACCTGCGTCAAGAACATGCTGGCCCAGCTTTTAGGACGTTTTCCGGAACTGTTGACCTATACGTTCAAAGACGGCAGTCCCTTCGCCTCTCCCAAGGTTCTGCCGTGGCTGGAATCCCTCCAGACGGTCCCCCCCGGAGGCATGGCCCAACCCCTCGCCTCCGGGCGCTCAACCGCCCCGGAAGACAAGGGCGAAGAGACGCGCCTGCAGGAAGCTATAGCGCTGTCCATCGAGGAAGATTTTCATGCCGGGCTGCGCCATCTGGGCGCTGTTCCGGCGGGGCGCAACCGCGCCACCATTCTGCACGGCCTGCTTCAGGCCAGATATTGCCTGTCCGCCGGCAAAAAGTCCGCGGCGCAACGGCTGCTGCAAGCGCTGTACAACCGGCTGGAAGCGTGGGATCTGCTCGACTGGGAACCGGAGCTTTCCGCGCGGATCATCACGCTGCTGCTGTCGGCGCACGCCAAGCCGCGCGGCCCCGAGGCGGAAGAAATGAGCCGTCGCCTGCATTGGCTCAGTCTGGATACGGCCATCGGCGTTTTGCAAGAAACATAATCATATACGGAGGCACACACATGGCCAGAAAAGAATCGTCCGTCGCTCCCAAAGAACGTATCAACGTTACCTTCAAACCGGCCACCGGCGGGGCGGTGGAAGAGATCGAGCTGCCCATGAAGGTAATGGTTCTGGGCGACTTCTTGCAGCGCCATGATCCCAGGAGTCTTCTGGATCGCAAGCCCATTTCCATCAACAAGAACAACTTTGCGGACGTGATGGCCAACCAGCGCCTTACGCTGGACATCGCCGTTCCCAACATGCTCCAGGACGACGACACGGACAGGGACGTTCCCGTGCACCTGTCCTTCAACTCCATGCGGGACTTCGAGCCCGGCAACATCCTGGGCCAGATTCCCGAAACGCAAAAACTGATGCAGATACGCGACGCTCTGGTATCCCTCAAAGGGCCTATGGGCAACATCCCCAGTTTCCGCAAAAGCTTTGAAGCCATTGTGAAAGATCCGCAGCAGCGCGAGAAAATCCGCAAGGAACTGGCCGAGGCCGGCGTGGATCTTTCCCTGACGCCGCCCAAACGCTCCAAAAACGCGGGCAAAGCCCAGACCGGGAAAAATTCCGAGGAACCCGAAGAATAGCGCCGCGGGCCCGAGGCCCCGGCGGCGGCCGGGAAAGCAAGCCTCCGGCCTGAAACCGGGCGTCGCCGGCCGGGACAGAACCAGGCGGCCCGCCGCCGCAACTATTTTCCAAGGAGCATGCCGTTATGAGTCAGATACAGGAGCACGGGCACGAAACCATGCATCCCGGTTCCCTGCTTTCGCAAATCATCAGCGAGACCAACATCACCCCTATGGATGACGGTTACGAGGACGCGCGCCTGGGCATAGGCGCCGTTGTGGAAGAGATGCTCAAGCCCGTCAATGCGGATGAAAAGGTCAACAAGGGCATGGTGGATCGGATGATCGCCGACATTGACCGCCGCCTGGGGGCCTTTATGAACTGCATCCTGCACCATGACGACTTCCAGTCCCTGGAAGCGGCCTGGCGCGGCCTCAAAATGTTGACCGAACGGACGGATTTTCGCGAAAACGTCATCGTGGAAATGCTCAACGTGACCAAGGACGAGTTGATGGACGACTTCCTCGACGCGCCCGAAATCACCCAGTCCAATCTGTACAAGCAGGTGTACACGGCGGAATACGGCCAGTTCGGCGGCCAGCCGGTAGGCGCGATGATCGGCAACTACTACTTCGAACCCACGGCCGTGGACCTGCGTCTTCTGGAAAACATGGCCAAGGTCGCCACCATGGCTCACGCGCCCTTCATCGCCGCGGCCTCGCCGGGATTCTTCGGCCTCAAGGACAGTTTCGAGCGCCTTCCGGCCCTCAAGGATCTCCAGGATATCTTCAGCGGCACCCGCTACACCAAGTGGCAATCCTTCCGCGAGTCCGAAGACGCCCGCTACGTGGGCCTGGTCCTGCCCCGCTTTCTGCTGCGCCAGCCCTACGACCCGGACGAAAACCCGGTCAAGGCCTTTGTATACAAGGAAAACGTGGACGACAGCCACAGCAACTTTCTGTGGGGCAACGCGGCCTTCGCCTTCGCCACACGCATCACCGAGAGCTTCGCCAAGTACCGCTGGGCGGCCAACATCATCGGCCCGCGCTCCGGCGGCGCGGTGGAAGACCTGCCCGTGCACCTGTACGAGAGCCTGGGCGACATCGAAATGAAGATTCCCACCGAGGTGCTCATTTCCGACCGCCGCGAGTACGAGCTGGCCGAGCAGGGCTTCATCGCCCTGACCATGCGCAAGGGCTCGGACAACGCCGCCTTCTTCTCCGCCAATTCCTGCCAGAAGCCCAAGTACTTCGGCATCTCGGAGGCGGGTCGGGCCGCGGAACTCAACTACCGTCTGGGCGCGCAACTGCCCTACCTGTTCATCGTGTCGCGTCTGGCCCACTACATCAAGGTGCTGCAACGCGAGCACATCGGCTCCTGGAAGGAGCGGGTGGACCTGGAGCGCGAGCTGAACACCTGGATCCGCCAGTTCGTGGCCGATCAGGAAAACCCCAGCTCCGACATCCGCAGCCGACGCCCCCTGCGCGAGGCCAACATCACCGTCAGCGACGTGGAAGGCGATCCGGGCTGGTACCGGGTGAGCATGAGCATCCGCCCGCACTTCAAGTACATGGGCGCGTACTTCACCCTGTCCCTGGTGGGCAAGCTGGAAAAGGAATAAGTCATGCCGGGGAGCCTGTTCGACCGGATGACGCGCGGTGAGGAAGGCGCACGCATGAGCGAGGACGAGTCCATTCGTCTGCATCTGCTGCGCCTGCTCACCGCCCGCCAGGGCTCCGTCCAGGCCCTGCCGGACTACGGGCTCCCCGATCTCAACGATCTCACCCTCTCGCGCGCGGAACTGATTTCCGAAACCTGCAGCGCCGTCCAGGCGTGCATCCGGCGCTACGAACCCCGCCTCACCGAGGTGCGGGTCATACCGCAGTCCCTGTCCGAATCGCTGTTCGCCATGGGCTTCCGCATTACGGCGCTCAAACGGGACCCCGACGGCAAGACCTCTCCCTGGCAGTGGGACATCGCCATGAACGGCGACAAGGTGCGGAGCGGCGTATGAGCTTCAACCATTACTATCAGGAAGAACTTCTGGCGCTGCGGGAACTGGGGAAGGAATTTGCCCGGCGCAATCCCGCCCTGGCGCCCTTTCTGGACACGCCCGGCCGCGATCCGGACGTGGAGCGCATTCTGGAGGGCTTCGCCTTTCTGACCGGGCGTCTGCGCCAGAAGCTGGACGACGAGCTGCCGGAAATCACCCACTCCCTGTTCAGCCTGCTGTGGCCCAACTACCTGCGGCCCATCCCGGCGGCCAGCGTCATCCGCTAC
>CASQEL010000230.1 GCA_949427775.1 uncultured Desulfovibrionaceae bacterium | reverse complement strand
GGCCGGTGGCGGTGGCGGTGGCCAGAGTGCGGCCGTGGAAGCAGCCGGACAGGGTGATCACTTCAAAAGCGTCCCGGTTTTTGACCCGCTGCATGTAGCGGCGGGCCAGCTTGATGGCGGCCTCGTTGGCTTCCGCTCCGGAATTGCAGAAAAACGCCTTGCCCATGTGGCAGGTTCCCAACAGCCGTTCGGCCAAATCAAGCTGCTCCTGCTGGTAGAACAGATTGCTCACATGGACCAGTTTACGGGCCTGCGCGGCCATGGTTTCGGCTAGCTCCCCGTTACAGTGTCCCAGGGCGGTCACGGCGATGCCCGCCAGCAGATCCACATATTCCTTGCCGTCCACATCCCACAGGCGGGAACCCCTGGCGTGATCCACGGCGATGGGATACCGGCCGTAGGTCCGGCAGAGGAGGTGTTCTTCACGTTGCTTGATATGATCGAATTTTTCAGACATCGGATGCTGCTCCCAAAAAGTATGCTTGTCCACTGACGACAAGGGACGGCGGCGGTCCTCGTCAGACTGCCGGCAACGTCCCTCCGGGCCTTTGTCAGAGCCGTTGCGGCGGCAAAAGCCGGGTGCGATTCCCGTAACGGCTCGCAGGTTCGTCCGGCGGGAACGGCCTGCGGCCGCCTTCGCCGCCGGAGACGGTGGTTTTGGCAAGACGCTTCAGATTATTTTCCGGTGTGACCGAAGCCCCCGGCGCCGCGTTCCGTGCTGTCGAGCGCATCGGCAAGCTCGATTTCCGCCCGGAAAGCGGGCTGAAAGAGCAGTTGCGCCATGCGCTCGCCGCGTCGCAGACGTCGTTCCTCGCCGGAGGTGTTCAGCAGAACTACCAGCAGTTCGCCCCGGTAATCCGGATCGATGACGCCGACGCCCTGAGCCACGGTCAACCCCTGCTTCGCGCCCAGGCCGCTGCGGGAGTAGATGAATCCGGCAAGGCCCGGCAGAAGGGGTTGTACGGCGATGCCGGACCGCGCTGTGAACCGTTCCCCGGCGGGGATGACGGCTTCGGGCGCGTCCAGGCAGGCGCGCAAATCCAGGCCCGCGGAACCGGGGGTGGCATAGACCAGGCCGCCTTCAGCTTCGTAGAGAGCGCGGGCGCTGTCGCGCAGGTAGCGGACCCGGATGGGGCAGGAGGGAATGTCGTGCATGATTTCTCCCTCCTACCCCATTCCCCCGCGACGGGCAAGGGGGGAGATCGCCGCCCGGCGCTGCGGGCTTGACGAACGGACGCGGCGTGGGCTAACGAAAATGCAATCACAACGTCGCGTCATGTTTTTCGTAGCGGGGTTTTTTGCGCGTCTGCTTGCCGATAGGGAAGCGACGGAGATAAACAACCTGTTATGACAATGAGTTGTCGGGGAGGGGCACGCACCGTGCGCCGTTGCGGCATGTGCGCGTTGCGTGGAGCATACCCGGCGCGGCATTCCGTTGCGCGTGGATGTTTTTCCTGTTTTCCGGCGGAAGAGCCGGGGGGCAAGGAATTTTTTTGGCACTGTAAGTGAAAAAGAATTTCTTTTTCTACAAAAGGGCTGTCATATGTCATTTGCCATTGTACATGAGATTCCCGGCCGGATACGGCTCCGTTCCTCCATCGCATTCGATATTGCCGCGGCGCATGAGCTTGCGGACGCCCTGGACGCTGTGGAAGGCATTGAGGGCGTCCGCGTCAATCCGGTCACCGGAAGCGTGCTGTTGTTGTATACGAGCGTTGCGGCGCGCAATGCCGCGTGCTCTCTGCTTCTTGCGCCGCTGCCGACGCCCGTTCCGGCCGTGAGGAAGACCGGGGAGACATCCGGAGAGACGTTCACCTGGGGGCCGCTGTTCCGTTATGTCTTCATCCGACCTTTCCTGCCCCTGCCCCTGCGGATTGTGACCGTCGCGGTGGCGGCGGCGCCTTTCGTCAAAAAAGGCCTGGCCGCCCTGGCGCGCCGCAAGGTCAATGTGGACGTGCTGGACGCCTCTGCCATCGGCATTTCCCTGTTCCGGCGGGATTACAACACGGCGAGTCTGCTGATTCTGCTGCTCGGCCTGGGGGAAGCCCTGGAAGCCTGGACGCGCAAGAAGTCTTTGGAAAGCCTTGCCCGGAGCCTTGCCCTGGAGGTGGATTCCGTATGGGTGCGGCGCGGGGAGAAAGAATTGATGGTTCCTTTGCAGGCTCTGGAGGACGACGATCAGGTCGTCGTCCGGGCGGGTTCGGCCATTCCGGTGGACGGGGTGGTCGTTTCCGGGGAAGCGCTGGTCAACCAGGCATCGATGACCGGGGAACCCCTGGGCGTGCTGCGTTCCTCGGGCGGTTCCGTCTTTGCGGGAACGGTGGTGGAGGAGGGTGAACTGCGCATCCGGCCCACGGGCGTGGGTGACGGCACGCGATTGCAGCAGATCGTCCGTTTTATCGAGGAATCGGAGGCCATCAAGGCCGATGTGCAGGGCAAGACGGAACGTCTGGCCGACGCCGTGGTGCCGTTCAGTTTCCTGCTGGCGGCGGTCTGGGGCATCACGCGCAATCCGGCACGGGCGGCTTCGGTGCTGCTGGTGGACTACTCCTGCGCCCTGCGGCTGGCGACGCCGCTGGCCATCCTGTCCGCCATGCGGGAAGGCGTCAACGCCCACGGCATTCTGGTGAAGGGCGGACGGTTTCTGGAGTGTCTGGCAAGCGCGGACGCCGTGATCTTCGACAAGACCGGCACGCTGACGGAGTCTCGCCCCAAGGTGGTGGACGTTGTTCCCGCCAGGGGTATGAACCGGGAAGAAGTGCTGAAGATTTCAGCCTGTCTTGAGGAGCACTTCCCCCACCCCGTGGCCCGCGCCGTGGTCCGCAAGGCGGAAGAAGAATGTTTGCAGCATGCCGAGGAGCACACCGAAGTGGAATACGTGGTGGCGCACGGCATCGCCTCCCGGCTGCACGGCAAGCGGGTGTTGCTCGGCAGCCGCCATTATATTCATCATGACGAGGGCGTGTCCGTGGACGACATGCGGGAGATCATCGCGGAATTGAGCCGCAAGGGGCGTTCCCTCCTGTACCTGGCCGTGGACGGCAGTTTGGCGGGGATTATCGGCATTGAAGACCCGTTGCGCCCGGAAGCCGCCGACGTCGTGGTCAGGCTGCGCGAGAGCGGCGTCCGGCGCATCGTCATGCTCACCGGCGACGACGAACGCACTGCGGCGGCTGTGGCGGGACATCTGGGGATCGACGAATATGTGGCCCATGTGCTGCCCACGGACAAGGCTTCTATCGTTCGCACCCTGCAGGGCGAGGGGCATACCGTGCTCATGGTCGGCGACGGCATCAACGATTCTCCGGCGCTTTCCGCGTCGGATGTGGGGGTGACGCTGCGCGACGGCGCGGATCTGGCGCGGGAGGTAGCGGATGTGGTGCTGGCGGACTGTCGGCTTGATCAGTTGATCACGGCATTGAAACTTGGTAAAGCCACAATGCGGCGTATTCGTTTGTATTTCGCCGTGACCATGGGATTGAATTCCATATTTCTGGCCGGAGGGTTGTTCGGAATTCTGCCGCCCGCGTTGTCCGCCGTTCTGCACAACCTGACTACCGTCGGCGTTTCGCTCAACGCCATGCGGCGCAGTCTCCCGGCGCAGCGCCTTTCCCTGCCGAGTGGAGGAACCGTCAATGATTGAGGAATATATCACCAGTTTTGTGGACGGTCGGGTACGTCTGCGCCATCCCGCCCTGGTGAACAACAAACATATCGAAAAATTGCGGGAAGCCGCTCTGGCCGTGCCCGGCATGCGCAAGGTGACTGTGAACAGCCAGACGGGGTCCGTGCTGCTGGAGTATGATCCCGCCGTGTTGCGTCGGGAGGAATTGCTGGCCAGAGGGGAAAAACTGGGGGCCTATATCGAAGGCGGCGCCTTGGGCGTGCTGAACAGCCTGTTTTGCAAATAAAATAAGGTGTTGCGGCGACCGACACCGTTGCCGTCGTCGGGGTCGGACTTGTCGGGCGCGCGTGCGCTCTGCGTCCGGCCCGATCCGGCGTGCCCGTGACCTTGTTCGAGCAGAAGCCCGCCGCCATGTCTCCGGCGCACCGGAGTCCGGATCTGGCGGAACTGGTCTGCTCCAATT
>CASQEL010000229.1 GCA_949427775.1 uncultured Desulfovibrionaceae bacterium | reverse complement strand
AAACGCCTCATGGAAAAGACGGCCGCCGCTTTGCCGGGCATGGAGCTGTATTTGCAACCGGTGCAGGATCTGACCATAGAGGATCGCGTCAGCCGCACCCAATACCAATTCACCGTGGAAGCCCTGACGCAGGAGGAATTGCAGGAGTGGCTTCCCAGGCTGGTTTCCGCGCTGTCCATGCAACCTGAGCTGGCCGATGTGGCCCACGATCTCCAGGACAAGGGACGGCAGGCCCATGTCGTCATCGATCGCGACACGGCCGGGCGCATGGGCGTCAGCGTGGCGGCCATAGACACCGCCCTGTACGACGCCCTGGGGCAGCGGCTCATTTCCACTATCTTTACCCAGACCAACCAGTACCGGGTGGTGTTGGAGGTGGCCCCGCAGTTTCGTCTGGGCCCGGATTCCCTGGAAAACATTTACGTCAGGGGCGGAGACGGCGAACCTGTTCCCCTGACGGCCCTGGCGCATGTGGAGGAACGCCCCACGCTGCTGGCCGTCAACCGTCAGGGACAGTTTCCGGTCGCGACCCTTTCCTTCAACGTGGCGAAAGGGTTTTCCCTGGGCGATGCCGTGCGGGCCGTCAGCCGCGCCGAGGCGGAACTGCAACTTCCGGCCGGCCTGCGCACCCGGTTTCAGGGCGCGGCGCGAGCCTTCGAATCCTCAACGCAGGATCAGGTCTGGCTGATTCTGGCGGCCATCGTGACCATGTACATCGTGCTGGGCGTGCTCTACGAAAGCTATATTCATCCCGTGACCATCCTTTCCACCCTGCCTTCGGCGGGCGTGGGAGCGTTGCTGGCCTTTATGGCCGCCCGTATGGATTTGGGCGTGGTGGGCATTATCGGGATCATTCTGCTGATCGGCATTGTCAAGAAAAACGCCATCATGATGATCGACTTCGCCCTGGAGGCCGAACGCGGCGAGGGCAAGCCTCCGCTGGAGGCCATACGTCAGGCATGCCTGTTGCGCCTGCGGCCCATTCTCATGACCACAATGGCCGCCCTGCTGGGCGCGCTGCCCCTGATGATCGGCTGGGGCATGGGGGCGGAACTGCGGCGGCCGCTGGGCGTGACCATGGTGGGTGGATTGATTTTCAGCCAGATGCTGACGCTGTTCACCACCCCGGTGATCTATCTGTGGTTCGACAGGCTGCGCCTCAGACTGCGGAAAAAAACGGCGCAGGAATAGTCGTATGAGCGAGGACAAACGTTTCGGCCCCGCCGATATTCCCGTCAATCTCTCCGCGCCGTTCATCCGGCGGCCGGTGGCCACGACGTTGTTGACCCTGGCCATCGCCCTGGCGGGCATGGTGGCCTTTACTCTGCTGCCCGTGTCGCCGTTGCCGCAGGTGGACTTTCCCACGGTGTCCGTGTCCGCCCGACTGCCGGGCGCAAGCCCGGAAACCATGGCCTCCACCGTGGCCACGCCGCTGGAACGCGCCCTGGGCAGCATTGCCGGGATCACCGAGATGACTTCCGGCAGCAGCCTCGGCTCCACCCGCGTGACCTTGCAGTTCGATCTGGACCGCGACATCAACGGGGCGGCCCGCGACGTGCAGGCGGCCATCAACGCGGCGCGCTCCGAACTGCCGTCTTCGCTGCCGAGCAACCCCTCCTACCGCAAAATGAATCCGGCCGACGCGCCGATCATGATCCTCAGCGTCACCTCTCCCACCATGACCCGCGCCCAGATGTACGACGCCGCCTCCACCGTGCTGGCCCAGAAGATTGCCCAGGTGCAGGGCGTGGGAGAAGTTACCGTGGGCGGCGCGGCCCTGCCCGCCGTGCGGGTGGAAATCTCCCCCGACGCCCTCAACCGGGCGGGAGTTTCGCTGGAAACCGTGCGGCAGGCCCTGGCCGGAGCCAACGCCAACCGGCCCAAGGGCATGCTGGAGGACGATCAGACACAGTGGCTGGTGGGAGCCGACGATCAGGCCCGCACGGCCGCCGAATTTCGGGATCTGATCATCACGGTCAGGGACGGCAGGCCCATACGCCTGTCCGACGTGGCCGAAGTGCTGGACGGCGCGCAGGACGTGCGCAACATGGCCCTGGCCAACGGCAGGCCCTCGGTGCTGCTGATCGTCTTCCGCTCTCCGGGCGCCAACATCATCGAAACCGTGGACAGGGTCAAGGCCATGCTGCCCCAACTCCGCGCCTGGTTACCCGAAAGCGCCGATCTGAGCGTCACCATGGATCGCTCTCCCACCATCCGGGCCTCGTTGAAAGAGGTGGAAAAAGCCCTCTGTCTGGCTATGGGGCTGGTGGTGCTGGTGGTATTTCTGTTTCTGCGCAACGGCCGGGCCACGCTGATTCCCGCCGTGGCCGCTCCGGTTTCGCTCATCGGCACCTTTGCGGTCATGTATTTGTGCGGCTACAGTCTGGATAATCTCTCGCTCATGGCCCTGACCGTCGCCACCGGCTTTGTGGTGGACGACGCCATCGTGGTGCTGGAAAATATCGTCCGGCATGTGGAAAACGGCGCGACGCCCTTTCGGGCCGCCCTGCGCGGCGCGCGCGAAGTGGGCTTCACCGTCATTTCCATCAGTATCTCATTGGTGGCCGTCTTCATTCCCATTCTGTTCATGGGGGGCATCGTGGGACGTCTGTTCCGCGAGTTCGCCGTCGTGCTCTCCACCGCCGTCCTGGTATCCATGGTCATCTCTCTGACCACAACGCCCATGATGTGCGCCGTGCTGCTGCGGGGAAAGACGAACGCGACAGTTTCCGCGCCCTCCCGTTCCGGCAGACTGCGCGCGTGGCTGACCGCGGCCGGCACGACCTGGGGACATATGCTGGAAGCCATGCAGCGCGGCTACGCCTGGTCCCTGACCCATGTGCTGCGCCACCCCGGCCTGACCATGCTGGTGCTGGGCCTGACCATTTGCTGCAATGTCTATCTCTACTACATTGTTCCCAAAGGCTTTTTTCCGCAGCAGGACACAGGGCAAATCATGGGCGGCATCCGGGCGGATCAAAGCATCTCCTTCCAGGCCATGCAGAACAAACTGACGAATTTTGTGACCATTCTGCGGCAGGATCCGGCTGTGGAAAGCGTCTCCGGCCATATCTCCGGCGGACGCGGCGGCGGGGGCATGTTCATCGCCCTCAAGCCGCTGGAAGAGCGCAAGGAAAGCGCCGATCAGGTCATCGCCCGGCTGCGCGGCAAACTGGCGAAAGAACCCGGCGCGCAATTGTTTCTGCAAGCGGCCCAGGATATCCGGGTGGGCGGACGCAGTTCCCGCTCTCAATATCAATACACGCTGCAATCTGACGATCTGGATGCTCTGCGCCAATGGGGGGAGAAGCTCCAGGCCGCCCTGCGCAAGCTTCCCCAGCTCAAGGACGTGGACAGCGACATCGAGGAAAAAGGATTGCAGACCACGCTGACGCTGAACCGCGACGCCATGGCCCGGCTGGGCGTGACCATGAAAGAAGTGGATGCGGCCCTGAACAACGCCTTCGGCCAGCGGCAGGTTTCCACCATCTACAAAGACAAAAACCAGTACCGGGTTGTTTTGGAGTTCGCTCCTCAATGGTGGCAGGGACCGGAGGGACTTTCGCAGGTCTGGGTGCCCGGGGAAAACAACACGCTGGTGCCGCTCTCGGCGCTGGCGACCCATGCGCCTACGCACACCTCATTACGGGTTTCTCATCAAGGGCAGTTCGCGGCCATCACCCTCTCCTTCAATCTGGCCCCCGGCGCTTCGCTGTCGCAAGCTACCGAGGCCATCAACCTGGCCCGGGCGCGCATCGGCGTGCCCGACACCATCGTGGGCAAATTCCAGGGCACGGCGCGTGCTTACGCTGATACGCTCAAAAATCAACCGTTGCTTATTCTGGCCGCGCTGATCACCCTGTATATTGTGCTCGGTGTACTCTATGAGAGCCTCATCCATCCCCTGACCATTCTCTCCACCCTGCCCTCGGCCGGTGTTGGAGCCATTCTGGCTCTGATGGCGTGCGGATCGGAATTCAGCGTCATAGCGTTGATCGCCGTATTGCTATTATGCGGAATCGTTAAAAAAAATGCCATCCTGATGATCGATTTCGCTCTTGAGGCCGCCCGTACCCGGCATCTCGGGCCGCGCCGGGC
>CASQEL010000228.1 GCA_949427775.1 uncultured Desulfovibrionaceae bacterium | reverse complement strand
CCTGCCGGGGGGTTTGGGGGCGAGCAGCCCCCAAGAGCGCATTTCAACCTAAAAATGCTCTAGAATGGCCAGATATTATCCATCAGCCGCGTGAACCAGCCGGCGCGCTGCTTGTCGGCCAGCACGCCTTCTCCATAATACTGGATGCTGGCGTCGGCCACCTGGGTGGACATGATGGTATTGTCCGCGGCCACGTCGCGCGCCCGGATGGTGCCGGTGATGATCATGTACTGCGTTTCTTCATTGACGCGGGTTTCACGCCGCCCCTCCACCTGGAGCAGTCCTCCGGGCATCACGCGGGTCACGCGGGCCGCCAGGGAGGACACCACGTAATTCTCGCGTTTGGTTTCGCCGGTGGCGTTGAGTCCGCTGGCGGAGGTCGTGTCGAGCACGGCCTCGGGGCCGACTCTGCCGTTGGTGCCGTATATGCCTCCGGGGATGTAGGGGAACATCTTCGCCGTGTTCAGACCGAACAGGGCCCCCACATTATAGTTGTTGTTGCTGCTTTTCGAGGCGGAGGTATCGGCCTTGGACTTGGATTTGCTGTTTTCCACAATCTTGATAACCACGATGTCGCCCACGCGGCGGGCGCGGCTGTCGGAAAACAGCGGGTCCGCGTCGCTGTTGGCGAAAATCGAACCGGGATTGTTGACGCGCAGCCCTTCGTCGTATTCCTGCGGCGGCACGACCATGGGTTGAATGCCGGGCGATTTTCGCGCGCCGTTGCAGGCGCTCAGCAACAGAACGGCGCAGAGCGCGACCGCGGGTACAAGTGTACGTTGTTGCGACATGATATTTCCTCCCCGGGAGTTCGACTACCGGGCGACGACGGTATTGCCGTCGCGCACGGAGGCGAAGACCTGTTTTTTACTTTGCAAATTACGGACCGGGATGGTCGCGCCCGGCTCGCCGTCGGCGAGCGCTTCGGCCTGGACCGTCATGCGGATGTTTCCCGACTCGTAGAGCAGCGTCACGATGCCGCCCTTGCGCACCATGGACTGTGAGGCGAGATCGCCCTGAAAAATCGGCTGGCCGGAGCCTATGCTCCGCAGCACCTGCCACGGTCCGCCGCGGCCGTCCCAGGGCATGTTGCGCAACTGGGCCACGTTCATGCGGATGAAGGTCACGGCATCGGGCGTCAGCGCGTCGCCCTTGTTCAGCGGTCGCGCGGCCGCGGGCACTTCCACCCACAAATCCAGCGAGACGGTGCCCGCCACGCGCTTGAGCACCGTGCCGTCCGTCTCCTGCACCACAAACCGCAAGGGCACGCGCCCCGGCACGATCTTGCCCGGTTCCAGCGTCACCTGTTGTTGCGGGTGCGCCAGAAAAATATAGGCGGGCAGACGAAAATCATTCAGTTCCGCTTTCCCCGGCAGCAACGCCAGTTGCGGCGTCAGTGTCTTGACGACCAGGGAACGCAGCTCGTCTTCGCGCAGCACCGCGCCGCCCCGCTGGACAGCCAGCGACGTGGGCAACAGGCAGCGATCCGCGGTGGACCCCAGCACCTGACGCAACGCCTGGGACAGACGCGCCCGGTTGATTTGCAACGGTTTGCCGGGGTCCGGCGGCGCGGGCCACAGCTGTTGGGCGGCCAGGGAACGCCAGACTTCCGTGGGAATCGCTCCCAGCGGATCGGCGATGTCGCCCAGCGTCACCATATCCCCCTGAGTGGTGGCCGCATCGCGGATGCGCAACCGCCAGTCGTCGGCGGTCTGCATGTTCAGGGACTGTCCCGGCGTCCGGCCGGGGGTCGCGGCCTGGACGCGCGCCCGCGCGGCGCGGGCGTCCGTAGCCGAGGGCGGCAGATGTCCCACTCCGTTGTTCCGGTGCGATCGATCGTTGTCCTGCCAGATCGCGGCGGGCGGGCCGCCGTATTGCCCGGCATGGGCGCGGCCCATGCCCGCAAGAAGCAGCATCGTCCCCGCGCTCCACACGAGCAGCAGGGCGAGGATACATCTCCGCCCGCGCGTCATGGATCACTAGCTCCGTTTGAGCTGCACGGCGATGCCGAGCATGGAATCCGAGGTCTGGATGGATTTGGAGTTCACTTCGTAGGCGCGCTGTCCCACGATCATATTGACCATTTCGTCCACGACTTCCACATTGGACATTTCCAGGAATCCCTGGGCCAGGGTGCCGACATTGTCCGTGCCGGGCACGCCTTCCTGCTCGTCCCCGGAGGCTTCGGTAGGCGTATAGAGGTTGCGGCCCCGCGCGTCCAGGCCCGCCGGGTTGATGAACGTGTACAGGGGAATTTCCGCCGCGGCGATTTCCTGTCCCTGAGCGTCCAGGGCCGCGATATGTCCGTTGGCGGAAATGGCGATGTTCTTGGTTTCCGGCGGCACGGCGAATTCCGGCTGGAGGATGAAGCCGTTGGCCGTCACCACGGTGCCATCCTGATTGAGCTTGAAGGAACCGGCGCGCGTGTACATGAGTTCGCCGTTCACATCCACCTGGAAAAAGCCGTCGCCTTCAATGGCCACATCCAGGGAGTTGCCCGTGTTCTGGAAATCGCCCTGGGAGAAAAACTTGTGCACGGCCGTGGGCCGCACGCCCATGCCCACCTGGATGCCGACGGGCAGGGTGTTGTCTCCCTCGGTGATGGAACCGGCGATTTTCATGTTCTGGTACATCAGGTCCTCGAACTCGGCCCGGCTTTTTTTGAAGCCCGTGGTGTTCACGTTGGCCAGGTTGTTGGAAATAACGTCGATATTCAACTGTTGGGCCACCATGCCGGTGGCGCCCGTCCAAAGGGAACGCATCATGGCGCGGACTCCTTGCGTCTGACATTGGCATCATAAAAAAACAGGCCGTGCGGCGACGCTCCAAAAAACGTCGTCCACCCCCTCCGCACGCGGCTACGCGGACCGCCTGCCCACTCTGGAGATGGCTTCCTTGTCCACGGCGTCCGCGGACTGCATCATCTTCTGGTAGGCTTCAAACTGCCTGTTGGTTTCGATCATGTTGACCATTTCCGTGACCACCTCCACGTTGGAGGCTTCCAAAAACCCCTGGGCCGTCCGCGCTCCGGCCGCCAGCGCGTCCTGCTCCATCACGGTGACGCCGGGACGGGCGCGGTAGAGGTTGCGGCCCAGCTTTTCGAGCTTCTTCACATCATCGACGGCCACAAGGTTGAACGCGTTCACGGCGTCGCCGTCCGCATAGACCGTTCCGTCATCGGCCACGTGCACGGAGCGCGTGCCGTCGGGAACGACGATGGGACCGCCGGTGCCCTGGACCACCCAGCCCTGGGGCGTCACCAGCGTGCCGTCGGCCGTGCGCAGAAAATGCCCCTCGCGCGTGTAGTAGTCGCCTGTGGGCGTCGTGATTTTGTAAAAGGCTTCGCCGGTGATGGCGACATCCAGCGGATCCCCGGTAAAATGCAGGGAACCCTGGCTGAAGTCCGTCTGCGTCACGGCAAGGCGCGGCCGCGCCATATTTCTGGGTTCGGGAAACAGCGGCTTGGAACGGCAGTTCATGAGCGGTTCGCGGATCTCGTCATGGGCGAAACTGGCCATGGTATCCTTGAAGGCGAGCGCGTCGCGCTTGTAACCGCTGGTGTTCACGTTCGCCAAATTATTGGCGATGAAATCCATTCGGTGTTCTGTCACCAACGCACCGAAAAGACTGCTGAACATGGCATCTTGCATAGATTGACCTCCTCACGGGGACGTTCCCGGCACAGGGGCACGGCGTGATGCGAAAAGGCCATGCAAACTTCGATCCACAAAAAAACAGGAACGCGCGCGCGGCGCGAGAGAGACGTGACGACGGCGCAAGGCTGGCGGGAGTTGCCGAGGGCATTCCGCATTGCGCGGCGAGAGAGGATACGCTATAAGGTGCCCCGCACGGTTGCTTCTTTCCATCAGGGCGTGTTGACACTCTGCCTTTTTGTCCGCCCGCCGCGTCAGATGTTGCGTGTTCTTTCGGTCGAGTGCCATAAGAGCACACTCCCTCAAAACACGCGCATCTTCCTTGCGGGCAAACAAAAATTCTATAGTGTCAACATGCCCTGGACTGCCTGCGCTCGGCGCGGCGCAAGCCGGAAAAGGAGCATGGCCATGAGACGTTTGATCATGGTCTCGCTTATCGTACTGGCTGTGGTGCTGTTG
>CASQEL010000227.1 GCA_949427775.1 uncultured Desulfovibrionaceae bacterium | reverse complement strand
GCGGGTGGTTTACTGTTTCAGGCGCTATGCGCCTTCAACTGGCTAAAGCCATAATGCGAAAGGCCGCCCCGCACAGGCGGCCTTTCGCGGCAACAAGGCACGGCTGTTACGCCATAAACGACCTCACCCCGGTTACAGCGTTTGCGGGCAGGATTGGCGCGTCCCCGTTATCGCTGTCCAACAGGCGGTAACGATCATTGCCCATACCCATTTCCTTCATGCAGGAGAGCTGGCGAAAGCCGTGGCGGCTGCTCATGCGCTCAGCAAGAGCGGCGCGATCGTTCGCGGACAGGGCCATGACCAGGTCCACCGAGGCCTGATCCGCCGCCAGGATGTCCAGCGAGGCCACGATGCCGATGTCGGGCGTCACCACAGGCTGCGCGGCCACGCCTTCGCAATCGCAGGAGACGGACATGTTGCGGAGGACGTTGATAAAGGCGATGCGCGGGCCGAAACAGTCCGCCACGGCCTTGGTGGATTCCGTCATGCGTTCCATAAACTCCTCGGCGGTGATGCTCCATTGGCCTTCACCCTTGCGCGTATGAATCATCGCCTTGCCGATGCGCCCGTCCGCGCAACCGATGCCGAGATTCTTGTTTGAACCGCCGAAGCCCCCCATGGCATGCCCCTTGAAGTGTGTAAGCGCCAGCAGGGAATCATAGCTCGGCAGGCTCTTGCCCACGCTCATTTCTTTGAACCATTTGCCGCCCTTGACGGGCAGCATGACCGTGCCGTGCTCGTCCATGATGTCCACAGGGGCGAACGTCCAGCCGTTGGCCTTGAGTGTTGCCCGGTGGAGGGGCGTGGTGTGGCGACCGCCTTCATAGTAGGCGTTGGTTTCCACGATGGTCGCTCCCGGCAGGTCGCGGGCAATCAGTTCCTGTACCCACGGACGCGGAATGATGTTGGGGCCGTTCCTTTCGCCGGTATGCAGCTTGATGGCCACCTTGCCCGTAAGCGCACTCCCCACCTTGGCGAATATTTTGCGCAGCCCTTGCGCTGAGAGGTCGCGGGTGAACCAGACAACAGATTCGGCTCCCTGACGTTGGGCATAGGGAATGTATATATCGCCGCCGGCGCCCGGCACAGGGGCTGCGCTGTTTGCGGCGTTGTTTTTTCCGGATGCGTGTTCGGGCACGATACCCACGGAGGCCGCTCCCACTGTCGCGACCACACCCTTGACAAAGCTACGTCGGGAAATGTTCATCAAAAATTCCTTTATAGTTTGAAATTTCCCCCTTCTGTGGGGAAAAGCGGACGTAACACGACGGCCGCCGATAAAATCCGTTTCCATACATCCTCCCTTCAGGGAGGGATAATCCGCACGCCCCTACAGGTCGGCGGATGGGCGAGTGTGGATTGAAACATACCGCCTCCATGGAATTTCTCTATACAACCGAGCGCATCAATCCGCGCGGACGCATCCCTTGAAGGGGAGATGAATAAAGACGCTGTTGGTATCACAGGTCATTCAGGGGCAAGACATTCGGCAGCTTGTCGTTGCCGCGCAAATGGCGTTCCGTGCCTGCCGCCACGGCCTTCCTGTAATATTCGCACTTCTGATCGATCACGGCCAACACCTTGTGCAACTCCGCTATCTGCTTTTCCACCGCTTCCCGCCGCCCAAGGAACATGGCATGACGCTGCTTGAGCGTGGCGTCACCTTGCTGAACCCATTCCGTGAACTGTTTGATCTCGCTGACGGCCATGCCTGTCATTTTCAGGCATTGGAGCACGTGCAGCATGGCGAGATCCAGGTCGGAAAAAATGCGGTACCCCGATGCGTTGCGACTCAGAAAGGGCAACAGCCCCTCTTTGTGGTAATAACGGAGCGTGGATGCGGGGATGCCTGTCATCCTCGCCACCTGCCGAATGGTGTACATGCCCATATATTGCCTGAATCTGAGGTTACTTGCCGAACAGTTGCGCGGCCTGCTCCATGTTGCGCATGGCCGCCGCCTCGAAGGGGCAACGCTGTTCGCAGGCGCCGCACTGAATACATTCGCCGCCTGTGTGTTCCAGCGCGGCGTAATGCTCGCGCACGGTTTCCGGTACGCTTCCCTGCGCCAGTCCCAGGTGGAGCAGTTTGGTCACCGTTGCCACATCAATGCCGGAAGGACAGGGCGCGCAGTGGCCGCAGTACATGCAATGACCTTTCCAGCTTATGCGCGGAAAAGTCGCCAGAACCGCGGCATAGTCCCTTTCGTCATCCGGGGCGTCGGCATAGCCGAGGTTGTGCCGCAGTTCCTCCAAACTGTGCGCGCCTGTAAACACCGACGCCACGCCCGGACGGCCCAGAGCGTAGGAAAGACATTGGTACGCCGTGAGGCCCACGCCTGCCGGGGAGCGCTCCGCGTGCAGCAGGTCGCCCCCGCCAAAGGCTTTCATGACGGTAATGCCCACGCCGAGCCGCTGACACGTTTCGTACAACTCCTGGCGTTCCGGATCCATGTTCACGAGGTTGCCCCTGTACTTGTCCCTGTTCCAGAGCTGCTCCACATCCTCGTCAGCGGGTTGCAGGTCGTAGCAGGGATTGATGGAAAACAGCAGCACGTCGATAACGCCGCTTTTCACCGCCGCCAGGGCTACTTGCGGATTGTGGCCGGAAAGACCGATGGCGCGGATGGTTCCGGCTTTTTTGAGGTCAAGGGCGTAACGCAGCACCTCTCCTTCGGAAATCCCCTGCCAGTCGTCCGGAGAATCCACATAGTGGATCATGCCGATTTCCACATGATCGGTTTCCAGCCGCGCGATCTGATCGTCGAACCCGGCCCGAACCTCGTCCATGCAACGGGTACGCTTGTACTGCCCGTCCTTCCAGACGGTGCAGATGTGGGCCTCCAGCACAAACTTGTCGCGGCGGCCGCGCAACGCGCGCCCCAGCGCCGAACGCATGTCCGGGTTGGGGGCGTAGAGGTCGATGCCGGTCCCCCCATAACTCTCCATCATGTCGATGACGTCATGGATGAAGGCTTCCGGTTTGCCGAGCAATCCTTCGCAGCCCAGACTGATTTCACTGATGTTCAGGCCGCACCGGCCCAGAGAACGATATCGCATGGTGTCCCTCCCTCTTTGGCGGCCCGCGTGCGCAAAAGACCCGCGCGCCCCACTGTCCCCACCGCCTTGTCAGCGCGGCCGCTCCTGCCGATGGGTCGCGTCTCGGCAACGCCCCCCGAAATCAAAGGAACTCGCCCATCAAAGCTGAGTTCCGTCGCCGGGTCTTCTCCGTGACAGCCTCATTGCCATGCAAGACAGGCATGGCGCTTCCTGAAAGTATGGGGTCAAGTGTACCATTGAAGTTGACTTTAAGGTCAAGAAATTTTTCAGGCGTCGCCGTCAGTTACCATGCAACTTTTGAAACAAAAATCTTGAAGAGTGGTGACTCTCGAATATTTTTGTACAATTTTTCCTTTAATTACATGCAATTATCGCATTAGAACATTTTCACATTGAAAATGGTCTGTCGACTGCGGGAGCAGGCGGCCGCCGCGATAGGCTACAGCGCACTCTATGTGCGCCGGTACATGCCGGAGCGAGCGTGTCTTTCAGCTTTGACGCTGTAAAAGGTCAAAGCGAACCTGTTCCGGAAACATTGCCCAGGCACTATTCTCACACTTTGGAATTTCAGGCGATTGTCAGTTTTAACCGGACAACAATGGGACAAAGGCAAGATGCGAAGGATGGCGATGAAGCTATGAACCGGAAAAAAGAGGTTTTTTCTCATACGGCAGCGTTACTCGGAGAGAATCAGGCAAAAAATTGCAACAATCATAGCTGGCGGCGTTCCGGCTCCGGAGTATTCTTCTCATAAAGGTTTCGGAAGCGCCGAGGCGCGTGACTTTCCGCCTGATCCATATACAACCGAAGGAGTCGTTATGCGAATTCAAGAGAACGGCATATTCCGTTTGGGAGTTCTGTCCGCCGTATGCGGGGCGCTGCTGGCCTCGACGGTAGCCTTTGCCGCGCCGAATACTCCCGCGGGCAGAGTTGCGGCGGCGGAAAGGAACATGCAAAAATTTTTGGGAAGTGCGGAATCCTCTCTTTCTTCCACCGATCCCGATTTCGCCGCCATGCGGGACAGGCTCATCTACGGCGAGATCGCAGACCACGGCACACTGAAC
>CASQEL010000226.1 GCA_949427775.1 uncultured Desulfovibrionaceae bacterium | reverse complement strand
CGTTGGAGCGGGGATTGTGACGCATGGCTAAAAAGCGGCGCTGCGGCGCTGGTGTTGCTACAGACGCGTTGCCGGACGCCGGGGGGCTGCTGGAGTGTTTCCGCACGGCGCAGCGTCCTCTGCGACTGGACGATGTGTTGCGGGTGCTGCATCTGCCGCGGCGCGACAAACGGGAACTGGAGGCCCGGTTGCGGGCCCTGGCCGATGCGGGCCGACTGCTGCGGCTGCGGGGCGGCGTATGGGTGGCGGCCGATGCCGTGCGCACTGTGACGGGGCGCTATGGCGTGCAACGCAACGGCGCGGCCTTTGTGACGCCTGTGGAGGAGAAACGGAGCCGTTCGGGCAATCGCGCGCCCGAAAGCGATATATTCATTCCCCCGGCCCAGGTCGGGGATGCCTGGCACGGCGATCTGGTGCGGGTGGCCCTGCTGCCCGGCCGTCGCGGCAAGAGTCCGGAAGGCCGCGTGCTGGAGGTTCTGGAGCGTGGTCAGACGGAACTGGCCGTGCATGTGGTGCGGCCGGAGGGCGCGTTTTTCTTCTGCAAACCGGCGGACCCCCGCCTGACGTTTTCCGTGCTGGTTTCGGCTGACGGGCTGCCGCGCCGGCCCGGCGTGGGCGAGCTGCTGCTGGTGACGCCGGAAGAGCGGTCGGCTTCGGATGTGTGGCGGGCCACGGCACGGGCCTCTTTCGGACGTGAGGATGACGTGGCCGTGCAGGAACGGCTGGTCAAACTCAACCATCAGACGCCCCTGGAATTTCCGCCCCGCGTTCTGGCGGAAGCCGCGGCCTTTCCAACAGACCCCGGACCGGAGGAATGGCGGGATCGGGAAGATCTGCGCGCGTTGCCTTTTGTGACCATTGACGGAGCGAGCGCCCGGGATTTCGACGACGCCGTTCATGTGGAACGGTTGTCGGAGGGCTGGCTGTTGCGCGTCGCCATTGCGGATGTGACGCACTATGTGCGCCCCGGTTCCGCGCTGGATCGGGAAGCGTCGGAGCGGGGCAATTCCTGGTATTTCCCGGCCTCGGTGGAACCCATGCTGCCGGAAGCCCTGTCCAATGGCCTGTGCAGCCTGAAGCCTGATGCGGATCGGCTGGTCATGTGGGCGGAAGTGGCCTTTGACACGGCCGGAACCCCCGGACACGCGCGGTTCGGCGCGGGCGTCATCCGTTCGGCGGCGCGTCTGACCTATGATCAGGTGCGGCGCGCGATTCTGGATCGGGATGCGGCGGCGCGGGACGCCGTGATGGAAACGCCGCGCGGCGCGGACGTGCTGTCCATGCTGGAAGAGGCCGAACGCCTGGCCCGTGTGCTGGCCCAGGCCCGTGCGGATCGCGGAAGCCTGGATTTCGATCTGCCCGAACCCGAATACATCTTTGACGACGCGGGACGCATTCAAAATATCCGGCGCAAGGAGCGCCATTTCGGCCATCGGCTCATCGAAGAATTCATGATCGCCGTCAACGAGGCTGTGGCCCGTTTCCTGGAACAGAAGCGCCTGCCGTTCCTGTACCGGGCGCACCCTGAGCCCGAGGCGGCGCGTCTGGAGGGGTTATTCCGTACGCTGGCGTCCACCAGTCTGGCCCCGGCGCTGCCCGCCCGGCCGCGCGCGCGGGATCTGCGGGCCGTGCTGCGCGAAGCGCACGGCGGTCCGCAGGAATTTCTCATAGGGCGGCTGGCCCTGCGCACCATGCCCCAGGCCCGCTATCAACCGGAAAACGAAGGGCATTTCGGGCTGGCCTCGGCCTGTTACTGCCATTTCACCTCACCCATCCGGCGTTACGCGGACGTGATCGCGCACCGGGCGCTCAAACGGGCGCTGGGACTGGACAGCGGCCCCATTCCCACGGAACACAAGCTGCGGATGATCGCGGATCAGCTTAATCGTCGGGAACGCGCCGCCATGGACGCGGAGCGGGAAATGGCCCGCCGGTTGGGCACGCTGGCGTTGCGGGATCGCGTGGGAGAAAGTTTTGAAGGCGTCATCAGCGGGGTGACGGACTTCGGGTTTTTTGTGGAGCTGGACGCCATGCCCGTGGAGGGGATGGTGCGTATCGCCGATTTGGGTGACGACTACTTTGAGTACGATCAGGAGCGCCAGGAACTGATCGGCGTGGTTTCGGCCGTGCGTTACCGTCTGGGACAACGGGTGAAGACCCGTTTGGCGGAAGTGAACGTGGGACGTTTGGAAATCACGCTGGCGTTGACGGAATTGCCGCCCGCCGGGCGGCGTCGCGGCGGATTCCGCCCCCCGGCGGTCCGTCCCCGCCGGAGGGAAACGCGGAACAGCGGGCGTCGTCCCGGAGGCCGCCGGAACTGAGTATTGCGGGACACGCGGGCGGCTGCCACAGCGGCCTTGAACATCCCCTTTTCCGACGATACAAGATCCCCATGAAATTCTTCACCCGGACGCAGCACATGGGCATGGCCGCCCTGATCATGAGCGTGAGCATCTTATTGTCGCGCTTTATGGGGCTTTTACGGGACAAGGTCATTTCCTGGCAGTTCGGAGCTTCCGGCGAGGCCGATGTGTATTTCATGGCCTTTATCGTACCGGATTTCATCAATTATATGCTGGCGGGCGGATATGTCTCCATCACGTTGATCCCGCTGCTGGCCCGGCGTTTCGAGGAGAACGAGGAAGACGCCTGGCGTTTTTTCTCCACCGTGTTCTGGTGGACGCTGATCGCCTCCACGTTGTTGACGGGCATTGCCTGGCTGCATGCGCCGGAACTGGCGCGACTGGTGGCCCCGCGCTTCACCCCGGAGCAGGCGGCGCGGCTGGCCCTGTTTCTGCGGATCATTCTGCCCGCCCAGGTCTTTTTTCTGGTGGGCGTGAGCTTCTCGGCCCTGTTGTACCTGCGTCGCCAGTTTTCCGTCCCGGCCCTGACGCCGCTGATCTATAACGGAACCATTATCCTGGGGGGACTGCTGCTGCCCCTGTCGGGGCTGGTTTCCGGCATGGAGGGCTTTTGCTGGGGGGTCGCCGTCGGGGCCGCGGTGGGGGCGTTGCTGCTGCCGTGGCGGGCGGCGCGGGCCGGAGGCGTGCGTATCCGCCTCACGCTCCGCCATCCGCTCATGAGGCGCTTTCTGCTGATCGCCCTGCCTTTGATGCTGGGACAGTCCGTGGTCATGCTGGACGAGCAGTTTCTGCGGATTTTCGGAGCGTTGGCGAGCGACGGGGCGGTGAGCCTGCTGAGCTACGCGCGCCGCATTTCCCAGGTGCCTGTGGCCGTGGTGGGACAGGCGGCGGCGGTGGCCTCCTATCCGTTTCTGGCGGCGTTGCTGGCCCGGGGCGACAGAGAGGAATTCGGCCGCACCCTGCGCGCGGCCCTCACCGCCAGTCTGGTGTTGATTGTCCCGTTGGCCGTGTGGATGACGGCGGCCGCCTGGCCGACCATGTGTTTCATTTTCCAGGGCGGCCGCTTCAGCGCGGCGGAAACCCTGGCCTCCACGCCGCTGTTGCGGATCATGCTGTTGGGCGTGCCGCTGTGGATCGTGCAGATGGTGCTGGGCCGGGGATTTTACGCCCACGGCGACACGCTGACGCCCGCGCTGGTCGGGACGGGAGTGACGGCGTGCAGCGTTCCGTTTTTCTGGCCGGCGGCGACGCGCCTGGGCGCATGGGGCGTGGCCGTCGTTTCTCTGGCCGGAGTGGCGGCCTACGTGGCCGTGCTGGTGGTTCTCTGGCGACGGCGCTACGGCGGCGCGGCCCTGGCCGGTGTGGGCGCGGCCGGTCTGCGCGCTCTGGGACTGTCGTTGCCCGCCGGGGCGGCGGCCTGGTGGTGCGGGCGGTTGTGCATGGAAGGCCTGCCTCTGCCCCCGGTTCCGGCGGCCCTGGCGGCGTTGGCCGTCAGCGGCGTGGTGTTCGGTCTGCTCTATGTGCTTCCGGCCCTGCGGCTGGCCCCGGATCTGCTGGACCCGATTCTGCGGCGACTGCGGCGGCGCGGGTAACGGCGTCGGCTCCTGCCCCTGTCGGGAGCTTTTTCGGCCTCGGCGGGAAATATACGCCGGGGGACCCGGCACGGCTGCATGTCTTTTTTGAAAATCCTGTCAGGAGGAGACAGTATGCCTTATATCACCCGTGAGCGGCGCGCCGTGTTCGACGAACATCTGGCGCGGATTG
>CASQEL010000225.1 GCA_949427775.1 uncultured Desulfovibrionaceae bacterium | reverse complement strand
TTTCCCAAAAAGTACACTTTGTTAGACGCGATTGGCGTTGCCATCCCGAAGGCTTCCGGCTTTCCGGTAAAAGGTGCTTGGCGGCATCCGGCATCTTCTGGCCGCCTCCAGGCCGGAGATACGGCCATTGAGCCAGAGAACGCAGTTTTCCGGAAAGTTGTCCGGCAAGGGTTTGATTTCGCGCCCAAAGCGCACGCCGCGCTGTCTGGCCGCCGCAAGGCCCTGAGCCTGTCGCTGCGAATGTTCTCCCTCTCGCTCTGAGCGACAAAGGAAAGCACCTGCAAGACAAGGTCGGCAATGAACGTGCCGAGCAGGTTCTTGTCGCGCCGGGTGTCCAGAAGGGGCATGTCCAGCACGAGGATATCCACGCGCTTTTCTCTGGTCAGCACACGCCACTGTTCCAGAATCTCCTCATAGTTTCTGCCAAGCCGGTCAATGCTGGTGACGCAGAGCAAATCTCCCGGGTTGAGTTTTTTGAGCATGGCCTGATACTGCGGGCGCTGAAAATCCTTGCCCGACAATTTGTCCATGAAAATGCGGTCTGGCGATACGGCTTGCTGCTCAAGGGCGATGCGCTGGCGGCTCTCGTTTTGATCTTGGATACGCGGATGTATCCGTAAGTTTCTGCCATGACGGTTTCTCCTCTGAATGGCTTCCTGTTACTCACAGTTCATCATCCGGTATATCAGGGGTAATGAAGCTGGAATGTTGTTCGCGTTTCGGAGGCGGCGGGGGTGTGTCTTGTCTTTTGCTCTTTTTGGATTCTTTCAGCCGTCTGGCTTCGGTCAGATATTTGGTCAGGGTTTGAGGTTTCACCTCAATGCCCTTTTCATGCAACTTTTCGACGATCTCCTGTGTGTCGAAGCCGCGCTTCTTCATCCGCTCCAGTGTCGGGGCGAGGGTGAAAATCGCCTGCTTCACGGTCATGGTGCGGTTTCCATCCAGCGTGACAGTGGCGGGTTTCAGTGTGGCGAACTCCTGTTGGATCTCCTTCAGTTGGCTGGGGGTGATGATCATGTTCTTTTCTCCTGTGATTGGCGGGGTGCTTCCCCGGTTTTGTCTTTTGCCTTTGGCGGTCAAGCGGCACGCTTGCCCACGGGGTTTCGCCAGAAAACCATAGTGGGCTCTATGACTCGCCCTTGAGTCGAGATTCCCGGCGGATGGTCAGCGCATCCTTGAACGACGGCGTTGCGGCACGGCTTCAGGCTCTTGCGGGACATGTTGTTCACACTGGACCTGTTGCTGGGCCTCCATCTCTTGGCGTTCTCGCTCCTGCTGTTCCCTTTCCCGCTGACGCTGGAGCTGTTCGGCCCGCTTGCGTTCCACGAAGTCGATATGCAGCGGGCTGATTTACATAAATCGTAAATTCCCGCACTCCGACTGTAGTCGATGCCGGGTTGGAATGGCTTTCGCGCTCGCGCCGATTGTGCGATTGAATGCCGCGAATGGCGTCTTTCTTGAATTTGTCCATATGTAAAACGAGGAGTGACATTGTTTTCTCCTTCATTGTTTTTTTGGGGGCGACGTGGACATAGGGGCGAAGCAAGGGATGACGGGAAGAAAACGCGCCCACCTTTCTCCCCGTGCCCACTTTTGATTTTTTCACAGGTTGGCGTAACAAACAGGCGTCGCATGGGCATTTGCCCACCTGCCCACCATGCCCACGCATTTTGGGGTACTGTTATGACGATTCATCATCGTTGCCGCTCTCATCGGGCAAAACCAGCACATAGGCTCTGACTCTGCCCATGCCGGGCAGTTCACGTTTGATCGTGTTCTTGTCGTCGCTCAGGTGCAGCCACCCCGCGTTGCGGAGAACCGCCGCCGCGCGTCGGGGCGAAAAACCTTTGATGACCTCGGCTCTGAACGATTCCGGCAATACGATATATTCGGTGACGCCCCGGACGTTACGTCTGAAGCCCACACGGTTGGGGCAGGTGTCGGCAACCTTGTCCAGGTCCTGAAAACGGCTTGCCCCGTGCTGTTCTTCCACCAGATGGAGGCCGGAGCGTCCAGGAACACCTTGTACGCGCCGTCCTTGCGGCGGGGCCTGTCCGTTGTGCCGTAGCGGTGCAGGAGGCCGTCGGCCAGAACGGCCTCGACTTCCAGCCCGGCTGCACGCAGACACTCGGCAAAGCTGTGTAGAATGTCGGCGTTTATTGCGGCCTCCAAACATAGGCATGAAGGCTTGCGCTACCTGACATTGTCTTCACCGTTACCCAGGCGTTCAATAAGTTCTCTGATATCCTCAACGCGCCAGGCTGTGGTGCGGGGGCCAAGCTTCACTGGTTTGGGGTAGCGGCCTGTTCGGCAGCCTTCCCACCATGCGCTTTCACAGATGGGGATGCAGGCCAGAATCTGGGGCAGACGTACAAAGCCGAATTCGGGGAATGATGTTTTTTGCTGTGCCATAAAAAATCTCCTGAAGGGTGTTGGTCTTCAGGAGACTCTGGCACGTTTGGAAAAAGACCCGTGAGGGAATTTGGCGGGAAAAAGACGGGAAAACGCGGGAATGTGGGAATATGGGGCTGAAAAATCAACCTTTGACGATACAGTAGGCGTCCGCTTTTTTGAGAAGGTCGTTCATCTGGTTTCGATACGACTTGGGATCGCTGTATTCCTTTTCAGCGAACAGGCGGCCCAACTGCGTTTTTCTGCCCACTGGGGTCTTGTGTCCGGTTTCTGGCTTGTCGGCGCCGCACCAGTAAAACAGTACATAGGCAATTACGGGGAGAGGATAGGAATCCTTCATGTCCTCGTAGACGGCATGATCCGGCTTTCCTCGCCAGACAGTAGATGGAATCCTGAAAACAAGTCTGCCGTCTTCCGCTTCTTCCACGGCTGGCTGTTCTGTCTGTACTTTGGGATCTTCAGGAAAACTGTTTTCTGAGGAGATGACTTTGAGAATGGATTCCACAAGCGCACGAGTGATCCCTTTCACTTCCTTGTGCAAGGGATAGTTGCGGAGAAATCTGATGGTGTCATCCCGATTGACAAGAATGGTATCAACAAAAATATGCGAGATGAAATGGTAGCTTGATGCTGGTATCGTGAATATCGGTTCTTCAAACAGGGGAGAGTCTGGCGAGTATTGGTCAAGAAAATCTTCTGTCTCAAGTCTTTTCAGGGAATGGAACAGAAACTCCCTTTCTTCAGGAAATATGTTTTCAATTTCATCATACGTTTCTTCCAGAATATACTTGAGCCCCAGTTCAAGGGCATTGGCATGGATATTCCCCGAAAGTTTTCTGAAAAAATCCATGATGTCACACCCGAACAAATAGGTGTGGAGCCGTTTGTCTGACAGACATGGTTGCGGCAAAGCGGGATTTTCCCTGTTATAGACGGTCTGATTGCTGTCAGCGAAGTCTTTCCAGTACGCTTCATGCGCTCTGCGCCATAATTCCACAGGAAAAACGGCATGAGGCCACATCGCTTGAATGACGGTTTCGACTTCGTTCGAGGTCAGCCGGTATGCCTGCCGTACTCTGCCGAGAGATATTTTTTGCTGGTCCAACATGGAGGAAAGCGTTGCGCAAACGTCGTGTTCGGACAATATGGAAACAGGCGGCGAGGATTTGTGGGGTATTGCGCAACAATGCCGACTGCAAAAAAAGACCTCCGGCAGGGCGTCCCGGAGGCGTTATGCAAGCAGGTTGTTTTGTTGTCAGCGCTTGCTGACGCAGCAACGCAGATCCTGCACCATGGTTTCAAACCGTCCTTCTTTTTCTTCAAGCCAGTGTAAAATTCTGTCGTACAGCCATTTGGGATCCGCATCCAGACGGTAGCCATTGATGTCAAGAAAGACATGGCAGAGCGCAAAGGCTACCCGCTTGTTGCCGTCAACAAACGGATGGTTGATGAGCAGGCTTTCCATGAGCGCGGCGGCTTCTTCGATGATGTCCACATAATACCCGCTTTGCGGCCGAAACAACGCCGCTTCAATTGCTCCGAGGTCGCGCACACCATTGGAACCGCCGTATGCCTTGATGGCTTCGGCGTGAATAGCCAGAATTTCATGCAGGGTCGGGTAATCCCTCATTTGGCCAACTCTCGATACAGGCTGCCGTATTGCTCCATACTGCGCCTGAACGCCTTCATCACATGCCTGCGGGGAGTATTGCCGGTTTTGCGCTCGATATAATCGCGCAG
>CASQEL010000224.1 GCA_949427775.1 uncultured Desulfovibrionaceae bacterium | reverse complement strand
TGTCTGTGCCTCTCGGATGCGCAGATCGCGCGTCTGGCTCTGCCCATGATGGTGGAGCATAATACCAACCGGCAGCAGACGGCCTTCACCGTTTCAGTGGAGGCGGCCGAAGGCGTCACCACAGGCGTTTCCGCCGCCGACAGAGTGGCCACCATCAAGGCCGCCATCGACTGCGCCGCCGGTCCCGATTCGTTGCGGCGTCCGGGACATGTTTTTCCGCTGCGCGCGCGGCCGGGGGGCGTGCTGGAACGCCGGGGTCACACTGAAGCCACTGTGGATTTGATGCGCCTGGCCGGATTGGAACCCTGCGGCGTGCTCTGCGAACTGACCAATGCCGACGGCACTATGGCCCGTTTGCCCGAAGTTGTTGCGTTTGCGGAGCAACACCACATGACGGTCATGAGCGTGGAAGATTTGGTGGCCTACCGTCAGGCACGGGAACAGTAGGACGGATGCGCTTTGAATGTGAATCCGCTCCAGGGACAGCCCTCATGACAACGCCATCTGTGAAACGCCGCCTTTTTTCGACCGGCAAGGCGCAAAGCTCACATCGGGCGAAGCTGTATCAAGCCTGCCGCAAGATCGATGTCGGCCTTGCAACGCCGCGGGACGGAAAAAGGCATGCGGCAGGCGGCTCATGAGGGCTGGCCCTGGGCGCGTTTCTGCGCTTCGATCCAGGCCATGGCCTCGGGCAGATGCAGCGTGCCTTCGTAGAGCGCGCGGCCGCTGATGGCTCCTTCCAGGCGCGTGGTGCGGGTCAGGGGGTAGAGACGGCGCACGTCTTCCAACGTGGCCACGCCGCCCGCCGCGATGACCGGCACGCCGGAAACCGTGGCGAGATGCTTCAGAGCGGGGACGTTGACGCCGCTCTGCATACCGTCGCGCTCAATGTCCGTATAGATGATGAAGGCCGCGCCGTCGGCCAGCAGGCGGGGCAGCACGTCGTCCACGGTCAGGCCGGAATCGGCGACCCATCCCTTGGTTTTCAGGCGTCCGCCCTCGGCGTCCAGGGAAACCCCGATACGGCCGGGAAACGCCGCGCACAGCGCGGCGAAAGCCTCCGGCGCTTCCAGTGCCAGGGTGCCGATGATCAGCCGTTGCACGCCCGCGTCCAGATAGGCTTTCGCCGTGTCTTGATCTCGAATGCCTCCCCCCAATTGAACAGGGATGTCCAGCGCGGCGCAGATGTCCCGCACGATGGCGCGGCTTTTGGGCGCGCCGTCAAACGCGCCGTCCAGATCCACCACATGCAGCCAACGGGCTCCCGCCTGTTGCCAGGAAAGGGCCGCGGCCACAGGATCGGGGGAGAAGACGGTCACGTCCTGAGCGCGTCCCCGGCGGAGACGCACGGCTTTGCCGTCCTGAATATCCACTGCGGGAAAGATGATCACAGCCCCAGCTCCTTGATGGCTTTGGCGACGGCTTCCTGCGTCAGCTCTTCGGCCGTGACCCAACTTCCCCGGCGTTTCAGAAAATCACCGACGCCGAGAATGTTGTCCACAAGACCTACCTGCTTTTCCTCATAGGCGGACCGTCCCACAAGACGACCGGCAGCCAGATCGATGAGGAAGAATTCCACCCGCACATGGGCGGACTGGGTGACTCCGGCACTGGATCCTTGACGCTGGTGCCAGTTGATCACCTGAGGCACCAGCAGCAGATCGACATGAAACTGTTTGCCGTAAGCGGTCCATGTGGCGATGCCCTGAGGCCGCCCGGATTCGTGGTAGGAGCCGAACGAAGGTTTGGGTCTGCCGGGCAGGAACGTATACAGGCGTTTGGTGGCGCCGAGATCCCGGCGGAGCACGGAATTCAACCGGGTCAGCACGTCATCGGGAACACGTCCCTGGTCTTCCGGAAGAATGCCGGCGAGCAGTTCGCTGTTGGTCGTGGGCTGGGTGAACTCCGCCACGCCGATTTTCATGCTGTAGGGGATGGACGGCTGTTGCGGCTGCCGGAGGCGTTTCTGGCAGGCCGTCAGCAGCAATGCGGCGGCAAGGATCATACAGAGAGAGGCGGGAATGGAGGTGCGCATCAATCAAGACTCCCCTTGGTGCTTCGTACAATGTGGCCGGAGCATCGCACGGCCTGGGCCAGAGCGAGGCCCAGCCCCTTGGCGGCGGATTCCAGCAGATGGTGGCCGTTTTTTCCATAAAGAAAGGATACGTGCAAATTCAGGCGCGCGGCCGAGGCGAACGCTTTGTGAAATTCACGCCACAGATCCCTCTCCTGACCGGCCAGCACGGGGGGCAACAGTTCGTCGCCGCGCCATTCGAGCCAGGGCCGTCCGGATATATCCAGTGTGACTTCGGCCAGGGCTTCGTCCATGGGCACGCGGCCGTAGCCGACGCGGGCGATGCCTTTGCGATCTCCCAGAGCCTGGGCCAGAGCCTGCCCGAGACACAATCCGATGTCCTCGGCGCTGTGATGGGCGTCGATATGCAGATCGCCCGTACAGGAAAGGGTCAGATCGCAACCGCCCCAGAATGCGGTCAGGGTAAGCATGTGATCCAGCAGGCCCAGGCCTGTGTGGATATCCGTGCTCCCCTGACCGTCCACCGTCAGGGCCAGTCGGATGTCCGTTTCCCGTGTGGTGCGCTCCAGGTGCGCCGTGCGCGGTGCTGTCGTCATGCGGTCTCCTGTGTGCCGTCACTTTTCACCGCTTCGTCTGTCGCGGTTTTGGGCTTTCTGCCACAGGCCGCGGCCACCCAGATGCTCAGCTCATAGAGCAGGAGCATGGGAACAGCCATAAGCAACTGGGACATGACGTCGGGCGGCGTCAGAATCGCCGCGATGATAAAAATGACTAGAATGGCGTAGCGGCGCGTCTTGCGCATCAGTCCGGCGGTGACAAGCCCCATGCGGGAAAGAAAAAAGGTGAACAGGGGCATTTCAAAGATCAGCCCGAAGGCGATCAGCAGCTTGAGGGCAAAGCCCAGGTATTCGCTGAGTGAGGGCATGGCCGCGATGTCGTCGGTGGCGAAGCCCACAAAGAATGTGAAGGCGAAGGGGAAGACGACGAAGTAGCAGAACGAGGCTCCCACCACAAAAAAGAAGGCGGAGCAGGCCGCTATGGGAATGATGTGGCGTTTTTCCTCGTCGTACAGGCCCGGCGCGATAAAAGCCCATATTTGATAAAAAATAAAAGGGCTTGCAAGGAAAATAGCTGCCACGAGTCCGACCTGGAGATAGACGAAAAAGGCCTCGGGCAATGCCGTGAATATCAATTTCGATCCGGGCGGCAGAGCTTCAACCAGGGGCCGCCGGAGTTCTCTGAACAGAATGTCCGCCACGCCGTAACAGGCCGCGAAGGCGATGCCTACCGCGATGCAGCAGCGGATCAGTCGGGAACGCAGCTCGCCCAGATGCTCCATAAGCGTCATGGGTTTGCCGTCGTCCTGAGGGGGGGCCGTTTTTTCTTGCGCGGCGGTCTGCTGCGCGGGAAGATCGTCCGTTCTTGTGGGAACAGGAGGCATGCCGCCATCGTCGGGAGAAGACGGCTCGTTCGGCGTGGACGGCGGAGGAGACGGGGGCATGTCCGATCCGTCCCATCCGGCTTCAACCGTGCCCCACGGGGAACCCCAGGGCGCGGCGTCGGACTGCCCTGCGTCCTGCGCGGGGAGCGACGGCGTTTCGGCGCGCGGCGCGCTATTTTCACCGGAGACATCGCCGACGGACGATGCCCGGGAAGGCGTTTTGTCGTCTTGTGGGCCGGTCATGCGGATGCTCCGCTTTGGGAGGAAGCGGCGGACTTGGCGTCTGTGGCGCCGGTTTCTTTGGCTTCGGCGGCCGCCTTGGCCACCGCGCGCGCCAACGGAGTGTCGGCCTGCGCGTCGACGGAAGGCGCCGCCGATTCAGACTGCGCCGTGGCGGCGGGGGGCGTCTGCGCGGGAGCCGGTTTGGCCGTGGCGTCCGCGGTCGCCGCGGAAGCCGGTTTTTCGACCGGCCGTTCGGTGGGCGCGGGCGTCGCGGAAGAGGCGGCGGTTTTATCCCCGAAAAACTCCTGTTCCGCTTCCTTCTTGCGTTTTTCGTGTTCCTCCTGTGCGGCTTCCGCGTTCAGGGTACGCTGGAAATCCGTGGAGACACGGCGAAATTCCGCCATGGCCTTGCCGAGGGTCTTGGCGATTTGCGGAATGCTCTTGGGACCGAGCACGA
>CASQEL010000223.1 GCA_949427775.1 uncultured Desulfovibrionaceae bacterium | reverse complement strand
ATTATCCTTGTGGATGACGAAGACCGCGAGAACGAGGGCGATCTGACCATCGCCGCCGAACACGTCACGCCGGACATCATCAACTTCATGGCAAAATACGGACGCGGCCTGATCTGTCTGCCCATGGCCCCGGCCATGGTGGACAAGCTGGGTCTGCCCCTCATGACCCAAAGCAACAATTCCAAGTTCGGCACCAATTTCACCGTGTCCATCGAAGCCCGTGAAGGCGTCACCACCGGCATTTCCGCCGCGGACCGGGCCAAAACCGTTCTGACCGCCGTAGCCGACGACGCCCGCCCCGAGGACATCGCCACGCCGGGCCACATCTTTCCCCTGCGGGCCAAGGCCGGGGGCGTGCTGGTGCGCGCCGGGCAGACCGAAGGCAGCGTGGATCTGGCCAAACTCGCCGGCTGCAAACCCGCCGCCGTCATCTGCGAGATCATGCGCGACGACGGCGAAATGGCCCGTATGCCCCAATTGGAGGCGTTCGCGGCCGAGCACGGCCTCAAAATCGCGGCCGTCAAGGATCTCATCCGCTACCGCATGCACCGGGGGCAGGTGTCCGTGCGCCGGGTGGCCGAAGCCCGCCTGCCCACCAAATACGGCGACTTCCGGGTGTTCGCCTACGAAAGCGACGTGGAGCCGGGCACGCATCTGGCCCTGGTGAAGGGGGACATCCGGGGCTCCGAAGATCCGGCCCTGGTGCGCGTGCACAGCGAATGCCTGACCGGCGATGCTCTGGGCTCCCTGCGTTGCGACTGCGGCGGCCAATTGGGCGCGGCGCTGTGCCAGATCGAACAGGCCGGACGCGGTGTGCTGGTCTACATGCGTCAGGAGGGACGGGGCATCGGCCTGGCCAACAAAATCAAGGCCTACGCTCTCCAGGATCAAGGCTACGACACCGTGGAAGCCAACCAGAAACTGGGATTCAAGCCCGACCTGCGCGACTACGGCACCGGCGCGCAGATTCTGGTGGATCTCGGCGTGCGCAAAATGCGTATGATGACCAACAATCCCAAAAAAATCATCGGCCTGGAAGGCTACGGCATCCAAATCGTGGAGCGCGTGCCCATCGAGATGGACGCCTGCCCCGAAGACGAATGCTATCTGCGCACCAAAAAAGAAAAGATGGGGCACATGCTGACGCATCTGCCGTGTCACTAGTACACAGAAACATCTAAAGTTTCTGTGTACTAGTCGCCATGCGAGAGCATGGCGCGGCGGCGTAGTCGCCGTGAATGAGCCGAAAACCGCGTTTTTCGGCGAATGCTCTTGACGCAAAATACGAAGTATTTTGTGTTATGCTGTACTAGGCTCAGCCCTCATAAAAAAGCCGTCACACATTGCGGCGCCAGATTTCAGGAGAACCCCTATGCCCGACATCAACATCATTGAAGGCAAGCTGAATGCGGCGGGCCTCAAGTTCACCATTGTCGCCACCCGCTTCAACGACTTCATCGTGGATCGGCTGGTGGGCGGCGCGGTGGATTACCTCGTGCGTCACAACTGCAACAGGGAAGACATCACCATCGTCCGCATTCCCGGCGCGTTTGAAATGCCCGTGGTCTGCCAGAAAATCGCCGAGCGCGGGCAGTGCGACGCCATCATCGCTCTGGGCGCGGTCATCCGCGGTTCCACGCCCCATTTCGACTTCGTGGCCAACGAGGCCAGCAAGGGGCTGGCCCAGGTGTCCCTGAGCCACAACATGCCCGTGGGCTTCGGCCTGCTGACCACCGACAACCTGGAACAGGCCATTGAACGGGCCGGGTCCAAAGCGGGCAACAAGGGTGTGGAAGCCGCCGCCGCCGTGCTGGAAACCGTTCGGGTGATGGAGCAGTTGTAAGCAATGTCCAGGGCCAAAAACGTCACCCGCCGGAGCGAACGCGCCCTGGCCTTTCAGGTGCTCTACGGGCTCTCGTTCACCCCGGTCACGTCCCTGGGCGCACTGCGCGCCGCCTTCCGTCAGTCCCCGGACAACGCGGATCGACTGGCGGAGCAACTGGCCGAATACGAGGCCGCCGTGGAAGCCGCTCAGGAAGCCGCGCGCAACGCCGGTCCCGACGACGACCCCTTGCCCGCGCCGGAGCGGATCGACACCGCGCCCACGGGATTCGCCTGGGAACTGGTGGAGGGGGTATGGAAAAATACGGCTGATCTGGATGCCGTCATCACCCGCTTTTCCCGCAACTGGCGTGTGGATCGCATGGGACGCATCGAGCTGACGCTGCTGCGCCTGGGCATTTATGAGCTGCTCTACCGCGCGGATATTCCCTCCAAGGTCGCCATCAACGAGGCCTTGGAGCTGGCCCGGCAGTTCGGCGAGCACAACGCCCGCAGTTTCATCAACGGCATCCTGGACGCCGCGGCCAGAGCCCTGGAAAGCGGAGATATCACGCGCAAGGGCTGATGCCCCCTTCCTGGAGAACGCCCGCGCGCCGGACCGCACGGCAGCCCAACCCGCATATGAGCAAGGCCATGACAAAAGAACGCTATTTCCCCGATGAAATTGAAAAAAAATGGCAGGAACGCTGGAAGGCGTCCGACGCTTTCGCCTGCGATCACCATTCCGACAAACCCAAGTACTACGTGCTGGAGATGTTCCCCTACCCTTCGGGCAACATCCACATGGGGCATGTGCGCAACTATTCCATCGGCGACGTGGTGGCCCGCTTCCGCCGCATGCAGGGGTACAACGTGCTCCATCCCATGGGCTGGGACGCCTTCGGCCTGCCCGCGGAAAACGCGGCCATCAAGCACAACACCCATCCGGCCAGGTGGACCTTCGCCAATATCGACAACATGCGCGCGCAGCTCCAGCGTCTGGGGTATTCCTACGACTGGAAGCGTGAAATAGCCACCTGCCGTCCCGAATATTACCGTTGGGAACAGCTCTTTTTCCTGCGTCTGTTGGAAAAGGGGCTGGTCTACCGCAAAAAGGCCGCCCAGAACTGGTGCCCTTCCTGTCATACCGTGCTGGCCAACGAGCAGGTCATCGACGGCCAGTGCTGGCGATGCGATTCGCGCGTGGAGCAGAAGGAACTGACCCAGTGGTTTGTGCGCATCACGGACTATGCGGAAGAGTTGCTGCGTGATCTCGCCAAGCTGGAAAACGGCTGGCCCGAACGTGTCATCGCCATGCAGCATAACTGGATCGGCAAATCCACAGGCGCGGCCGTGCGCTTCGGTCTGGAAAAAACCTGCGGGGATGCGGACGGCATCGAAGTGTTCACCACCCGCCCGGACACCGTGTTCGGCGTGACCTTTCTCACCCTGGCCCCCGAGCATCCGCTGGTGGAACAGCTTGTCGCGGGTACGGGGCACGAGGCCGAGGTGCGCGCCTTTGTGGAGCGCATCCGCAACATGGATCGTCTGGAACGGCAGTCCGACACGCTGGAAAAGGAAGGCGTCTTCACCGGGGCCTGTTGCGTGCATCCGTTTACCGGAAAGCGCATTCCCATCTGGCTGGGCAACTTTGTGCTGGCCGAGTACGGCACCGGGGCGGTCATGGGCGTGCCCGCGCATGACCAGCGCGACTTTGAATTTGCCCGCAAGTATGATCTGCCCGTCGTTCTGGTGATCAGGCCGGAAGACAGAACCGAAGATGCGGAAGCCGTGGCCGCTTCCCTGACGGAAGCCTGGACAGGCTCCGGCGTCATGGTCAATTCCGGTCCCTTCGACGGCACGCCCAACGTGGAAGGCAAGGAGGCCGTGGCCCGCGCCCTGGAAAAAGAAGGCAAGGGCCGCCGCACCACCCAGTACCGTCTGCGCGACTGGAACATCTCGCGCCAGTGGTATTGGGGCGCGCCTATTCCCGTGGTCTACTGCGAAACATGCGGCATGGTCCCGGAAAAGGAAGAAAACCTGCCCGTGCGCCTGCCCCTGGACGTCAAAACCCATGAGGACGGCCGTTCGCCCCTGCCGGATACGCCGGATTTCGTCAACTGCGCCTGCCCCCGTTGCGGCGGCCCGGCCCGGCGTGAAACCGACACCATGGATACCTTTGTGGAGTCCTCCTGGTATTTCGCCCGCTACACGGACGCCCGCAACGACGCGGCGCCTTTCGATCCCCAGGCCCTGAAATACTGGCTGCCCGTGGATCAGTACATCGGCGGCGTCGAGCACGCCATCCTGCACCTGCTTTACTCGCGCTTTTTTGTCAAAG
>CASQEL010000222.1 GCA_949427775.1 uncultured Desulfovibrionaceae bacterium | reverse complement strand
TGCAGTGAGGCAGTATTTTTTTCTGAAGGCCGAGATCGACTTACCGTCCCTGCCAAGGGAGGAACAGTTTTCCGCTCCAACCGGCTTTCGAGACAAGGCAGCCCATGGAACAACGCGAACTTCACGAGATAGAAGCCCGCTGCACGCAGGAAGAGATGCCGCGCTGCCAGGCGGCCTGTCCCCTGCATCTGGACGTGCGGGCTTTCATGGCGAAAATGGCGGAAGGCGACGCCAAAGGCGGACGGACGGTGCTGGAACGCCTGATGCCCCTGCCGAGCCTGCTGGCGCGCATCTGCGATCATCCCTGCGAAAACGTCTGCCTGCGCGACACGTTGGGCGGCAGTCTGCATATCAGCCTGCTGGAACGCGCGTGTGTCGTCCAGTGCCCGACGCCCGGCCGCACCCTGCCCCGGCCACCGAAGAAAAAGCGGTTCGCCGTTCTGGGCGACGGCCTGGCCGGACTGGTCGCGGCATGGGATCTGGGACGCAAGGGCTATCCTGTGACAGTGTTCTGCGCGGGAACAGCGGGCGACGCTCTGCGCCCGCTCTGCGTCGACGCGCCGACGGCGGACGCTCTGCAAACCGAGCTGAAAACGCTGCGCGGCCATAACGTCACCTTTGAGGAACAGACGCCGTTGACGCCGGAGCTGTTGCGCCGGGCGGAAGCGGACGGCGTGTTCGTGGATGTTTCCTGCGCGCCGTCGCTGTGCCCGGACCGTGAACAGGTGGACATGCTCACGCGGGCCATCGGCCGGAAGCACGGGCTGTGTTTCGGCGGCGGCGCGACGTTGCTGGCGGAAAACGCGGCGGAAGGCCGTCGGGCGGCCACCACTCTGGAACGCCATGTCAACGGCGCCTCCATCACCGCGCAACGGGAACGGGAACTGCAACGCGGCTCCCGGTTGTTCACCCCTCTGGAAGGTGTGACGCCCCTGGGGGCCATCGCCGCGCCGCCGGACGGCTACGACGCTCCGGCCGCCCGCGCCGAGGCGGAGCGCTGCCTGCGCTGCCAATGTCTGGCCTGCGTGCAGCATTGCGCCTATCTCCAGGAATTCAAGGGGTATCCCAAAAGTTATGCCCGACAGATTTACAACAATGCCGCCATCGTCAAGGGCGTCCATCTGGCCAACAGGATGATCAATGCCTGCTCCCTGTGCGGCCGCTGTGCGGAACTGTGTCCCGACGATTTTTCCATGGCCGATCTGTGTCTTGGTTTCCGGCAGGATATGGTGGAACGCCGCTACATGCCGCCCTCAGCCCACGAGTTCGCGTTGGAGGATATGGAAGCGGCCAACGGCCCGGACTGCGCCGCGGCCTTGCCTGATCCGGCCACAGGCGTCTGTGCGCACGCCTTTTTTCCCGGCTGCCAGTTGGCGGCGGCACGGGGAGAGCAGGTCATGGCCGTGTTCGCCCATCTGCGGCGGCATCTTGTCGGCGGAGTGGGCCTGATGCTCCGTTGCTGCGGTGTGCCCGCCCACTGGGCCGGGCGCGAGGCGGATTTTCAGAAAACCCTGCACTGTCTGCGCGAAGACTGGGAAACTCTCGGTCGCCCGCGGCTTGTCGTCGCCTGCGCCTCCTGCCGCAAGACGCTGCGCGAACACGCGCCGGAGATCCCGGCGGACAGTCTGTGGGAAGTGCTGCGCGACGCGGCTCCGGTACCACCGCGCGACCTGCCCTCCTGCGAACTGGTTGTGCACGATCCCTGCGCCGCCCGGCACGACGCGGGTTGGCAGAAAGCCGTGCGCGCGCTGGCCGAGCGGCAGGGCGTCACATTGCGGGAGCCGCCGCTCACCCGCGGCCTGACGGCCTGTTGCGGCTACGGCGGTCTGGTGTCCACGGCCCACCCGGACACGGCGCGACGTATGGCCGAACAGCGCGGCGCGGAGTTGCGCGGCGAGGCTCTCGCCTCCTGCATCATGTGCCGCGACCAGCTTGCCGCTTCGGGCACGCCCGCCCGGCACCTGCTGGATCTGCTCTTTCCCGTGCCCGGCACGCGCCCTGAAGCGCCCGGTCCCGGTCTTTCCGCCCGACGGGCCGGACGAGCCGCGCTGCGGCGGCGGGTATTGTCCGAGTTGTACGGGCGCGCGGTGGAGAGCCCCGCTCCCGCGCTGCGAGTGCATATCCCGGACGCAACACTGGAACGCATGGAAGTCCGCCACATCCTGCGCCAGGACGTGGAACGCGCCGTGGAAGCGGTGGAGCGCGCCGGCAGCCGTCTGCGCGACAAGGCGAGCGGACATTTCCTGGGCGCGTTCCGCCCGGCGCGCGTGACCTTCTGGGTCCGCTATGCGCCGGAGGGGGGAGAGATAACCGTACACGACGCCTGGTGCCACCGCATGATCGTTCCCGGCGCCGGGGAAGATTCCGGGGAGAGCGACGCATGAGTATGCAGCCTGCCTATACGCCCGATCCGGGCGATGACTGGATCTGTGATCGTTGCGGCGTGCCGCTGGAGCAGACCAGAGTTCAAGTCCGCTATCTGGAAAGCGCTTTCGATGTTTCTCTGCCCCGTTGCCCGCAGTGCGGCCTGACGCTGGTGCCCAAATCCCTGGCGGAAGGCAAGATGGCCGACGTGGAAGCGCTGCTGGAGGACAAATAGACATTCTGATACCTGTCCGCGGACACTGCCATTGCAGGACGGCGCGGAGCGCCCGCCGTCCGGGGATTCCGATACCTGACCATGACCATGCAGGATATTCCGCTGTATGATCGTCCCGCTTTCCGCCGGGCGGCCGGATTGGCCTTGCGTCCCGGCGGTCCGGAACTCACCCGCCGTGCCCTGAAGCTCGGCGAGGAGTTCTGCGGCCTGCGCCCCGGCGGCCGCGTGCTCGACGCCGGTTGCGGGCCGGGGGTCACGCTGGAGCTGTGCGCCGCGCTGGGCTTCGCCCCTGTGGGGGTTGATCTGCGGCCGGATTCGGCTGAAACCGCGCGGGGCGCGCCGTTTCCGATACTGCGGGCGGACATCCGCCGCCTGCCCTTGGCCGATGCCTGTTGCGACGCCGTGATCTGCGAATGCGTGCTTTCCCTGCTGCCCGATCCCGAAACCGCCCTGGCGGAAGCCTGCCGGGTGCTGCGGCGCGGCGGTGCGCTGCTGTTGACGGATCTCTATCTGCGCCCGGCATATGGCCCCCCCCTGTGTTCACAGAGGCTCTCTCCTTCTTTTCGGGACGCCTCTCTTCCGCCTGCCGTCGCGCCATCGAAACAGAGCTGTCTGGACGGGGCCGCACCCTGGCCCGCGCTCCACAAACGCCTGTTGCGGCAAGGATTCACGGTACACGTTATGGAAGACCACAGCCGCGCGCTGACAGAGCTGGCCGCCCGGTGCATTTTTCAGGGGCAGAGCCTGAGCGATTGGGGATTGCCCTGCCGGGGCGGTTCGCTCCGGCGCTTCGGCTACTTGCTGGCGGCGGCCTCAAAGTCCGCTGCGTGAGAAAAGTCCGTCACCCTCGGGAAAACGGTTATGCCACAATATGCGGGCGCGAAAGTGGAAATTGCATCCGGAAGGAAACAACGAGATCGGCTGAACGAGATCATGAGCATATATAGAGGCAGGCAAAAAGACATCGCATGAACAGATTCTCAAGGAGTGCATGATGAATCCATTGTTGATGGAGTTGCTTCCCCTGGCAGGGCAGGGCTACTGTTGCAGCCAGATTCTGGGACTATTGTTTCTGGGCGAAAGAGAAAACAGTCTGTTCATCCGTTCTCTTTCCGGCCTGTGCCACGGTTTGGGGCAAAGCGGCGAACTCTGCGGCCTGCTCACCGGCGGCTGCTGCATCCTGGGAGCCTGTTCCGGCAAGGGCGGCCCGCCTGACGGCGTTCCGGCCCGATCAGACGCCGACTTGCTCATCAATGCCTATGTGGAATGGTTCCGCGCGCGCAACGCCCGCGGCATTTCCTGTCCGGCCATCATGGAAGAAACCTGCGGCCCCGGCGGTGCGCCGGACATGGCCCGCTGCGGCGATCTGCTGTCGGACTGCTGGGAAAAAATTCTGGAACTCCTTGAAGAAGCGGGCATCGATCCCACAGAGGAACCATGCTGAACTCCGATACCTCCCCCGGCATCTTCCCGCGTCTGACCGAAAGCCTCTGCCCGGTCTGCTTCCGGCGTATCCCGGCCCGGTACGAGCGGGCCATATCCCCGGACGGAGCGCCGGATGTGGTGGAACTCGTCA
>CASQEL010000221.1 GCA_949427775.1 uncultured Desulfovibrionaceae bacterium | reverse complement strand
GCACCTCGGCGTTCGTCGCGCCGTGCGGGGAAGGATACGTTGCTCGGTTCCGGCTGGTCCGCCCACGTGCCGTTTCTGGCTGAGGGGAAGCATCGCGAACTGCTGGAAAAGGTGGCACGCCGACGTGCTGCGGGAGAGACGGTGTATCCGCCGCAAGCCGATCTGTTGCGGGCTTTTGTGGAAACCCCCTGGGACAGCGTGCGAGCGATCATTCTGGGGCAGGATCCCTATCATGGGGCGGGACAGGCGCACGGCCTGGCCTTTTCCGTGCCCGACGGCGTCCGTGTGCCGCCTTCCCTGCGCAATATTCTTAAAGAAGTAGTCCGGGACGTCTATGGCAATGCGTCGCCTCCGTCATCGTCTTCTGATCTGACCCGCTGGGCGCGGCAGGGAGTTCTGCTGCTGAATACCGTGTTCAGCGTGGCGGCGGGAAGGGCGCACTCCCATGCGTCCCTGGGCTGGCAGGCCCTGACCCGTGCTGTGCTGGAGGCTCTGGCCGCCGGTGGCCGTCCTCTGGCCGTGCTGTTGTGGGGGAGCCCGGCCGGAGCTTTTGCGCCGCTGTTCGCAAACGGCGGACATCTGGTGCTCCGCGCGGCCCACCCCTCGCCCTTGTCCGCATCGCGCGGCTTTTTGGGATGCGGGCACTTCTCGAAGGTCAATGCCTGGCTGCGGGAGCGGGGCCAGGCGCCAATCATCTGGTAGAGCGGATTCGCTGTGACTTTTTACAAAGTTAAAGCTGAAAGACATGTTCGCTCCGGCATGTAACAGCGCAAATAGAGTGCGCTTATGCCTTCGCGGCGGCCGCCCGCTCCCGCGGTCGGCAGAGCATTTTCACGTTGAAAATGCTCTGGATCGCGTGTTTTTTCCAGGCAGGCATTGTTACAGGAAGCCGGGCGCCAGGGGCAGCTCTTCCCCGATGTCGATGCCTTGTTCCGTGACGACGGCCCGGTAAGGATGCATTTCCACGCCGGCCCGCACCGCCTCGGTGAACAGCCGGGCGTAGACGGGATCTATGAAATCCGCCGGGCCGAAGCATGCGCCGTCGGGCCGTTGCACCAGATAGAACGTGGCGGCGCGCTGTCCACGGGCTACAATATCCATCATCTCCCGGAGATGTTTCCGGCCGCGCTCTGTGACGGCGTCAGGAAAACAGGCCACGCCGTCTTCCACCATGGTGACGTTTTTGCATTCCACCCACAGATCGGGGAGTCCCGGTCCGCTGAGGCACGCATCCAGACGACTGACCCCACGCTGTTTTTCCCGCACCAGTCGGGTGTAGCCGGTGGTGAAAGGCAGTTTGCCCGCGGCAAAGGCGGCGGGCAACATGCGGTTGGGTACGCTGGTGTTCACGCCGACCCAGAACCCTTCCTTGTGTCCCGCGTCGACAGGCGCGCCCGGCAACGCGGCGTCGTGCGGATACCTGCCGCCGCACCAGACGGCCTCCTGCGTGAATTTCAGCTTGCGGGCGGGGTTGGAGGCGGGAGAGGCCAGCACCGGAGCTCCCTGCCGTGTCAATCCCAGCATGGAGCCGGAGTTGTTGCTGTGTATCCACAGCGGGCCGTCATGGGACAGCACTTCCACGCTGAAGCGTTTGTACCGGCGTACAAAACGCGCCGTCAGACAGTGAGGAGGGTAGGAAAGCAGCGGCATGGGACTCCTTTTCAGACAAGAGCAACGGATTTACAGGCGGCGCTGAAGCTGATACTTCCAGAAACCGGCGACAGTCGCATTGCCGCGCGCCGGGACGGCCCATCACGGCGGCTATGCCGTGTTCACGCGCGCCGGAACTGCGATAGCACCGGATGCAGGATAACACCAGCCCACAGGAGGCGTCATGAATATCGCGGACAGGTTGCGCAGCATCAAGCCCTCGGCGACATTGGCCATCAATGCCAAAGCGCTGGAACTCAAGGCCCGGGGCGTCGAGATCACCAGTCTGGCTATCGGAGAACCCGATTTCCCCACGCCCGGGCATATCTGCGAGGCGGCCAAAAGCGCCATTGACGAAGGATTTACCCGATATACGGCGGTAGGCGGCATTCCCGAATTGCGGAAGGCCGTGGGCGGTTATTTTCAGCGTCAATACGGCGTGCCCGTGCCCCCCGAAGCCGTGGCCGTGTCCAACGGGGGCAAGCATACGCTGTCCAACCTCCTGCAATGTTATCTTAATCCCGGTGATGAAGCGCTGATCCCCGCACCCTACTGGCTCAGTTATCCGGACATGGTGTCTCTGGCCGGGGCGACGCCCGTGACGGTGTCCGCTTCCGTCGAGGACGGTTTCAAAATCACTCCGGCGGCCCTGGAGGCGCGGACTACGCCCCGCACCCGTCTGCTCATCCTCAACTCTCCTTCCAATCCTACCGGCGCGGTGTACACGCAGGAAGAGCTGGACGCGATTATACGGTGGGCTCTGGAACGGGATATTTTTGTGATTTCGGACGAGATCTACGATCGTCTTGTCTATGCTCCGGCGGTGGCGGCCGGCGCCGTCGGCTGGTGGCAGCGTCATCCCGACAAGGTGGCCATAGCCAACGGCGTAGCCAAAACCTATGCCATGACGGGATGGCGTGTGGGATACTGCGTGGCGCATCCGGATCTGGTCAAGGCCATGATCATGCTGCAGGGGCAGACCACATCCAATGTGTGTTCCGTGGCGCAGCGGGCCGCTCTGGCCGCTCTGGAAGGACCGCAGGACTGTGTGGCGGCCATGAATGCGGCGTTTGCCCGACGCCGGGATCTGGCCTATGCCTGCGTTTCGTCGTGGCCCGACGTCATCTGCCCGAAACCCCAGGGAGCTTTCTATCTTTTTGTGGATGTGAGCCGTTGCTACCGGGCAGGCATGGGGAATGCGACCGAACTCTGCACCCGCTTGCTGGAAGATGCCCATGTGGCTCTGGTGCCGGGAACGAGCTTCGGCGACGACAACTGCGTGCGCTTGTCGTATGCCGTCGCCGATGATGTCCTCAAAGCCGCTCTTGAGCGCATCGGGGACGTGCTGCGTTCATAAAAAGAATAACAAAATAGGTATATTGCCTGTGCTGAGGGCAAAATGATTCCTTGCATGAAAATTTTTTATGAATTTTGTTGACAGCGAAGTCCTATTCGGGCAAAGTGCCTCTTGTCGAGCGGGGCTGTAGCTCAGTTGGGAGAGCGCTTGAATGGCATTCAAGAGGTCAAGAGTTCAATTCTCTTCAGCTCCACCAAATTGAAATTCACCAAAGTCCGCCAAGGTTCGCAAAGCCTTGGCGGACTTTGATTTTTCCTGATTTTGGTATCCTCTGGAGTTCACCAGAGCATTTCCATGCTGAGAATGCTCTGCCGACTGCTAGAAATCTCCCGACTTCAGGTAGGGGAGGGTCAAGAGGCGTCGGCATATTTCCACCACATCTTGCGCCGGGCATTCCATGTGAAGTCCGCGCCCATGAGCAGTTCTTTTTGGGGATGGGTCTGACCGGTGGCGATGATGCAGAGCCGCCCGTCCTGTGTGGCGACGCTTTGGCAGGTGATGCTGTCAATGCGGGGCAGACCGGAGAAATCTCCTCGCTGTGGCGTCGATTTTAAGGTGTCTTGCAAAGACTTTCCTTTGCCTTGTCCGAAAGGCCTTTTTGCGTCTGAGGGGTATTTCTGGCCCGTCTCGCACTTTCAGTCTGTTTTGCGGAGATTTTGGCCCCTTCGGGTCGTCGTCTTCGGTGACGATGCCCGGCATGGCGCACAGCGTGTACCGACGCAGGCAGGAAATGCAGCTTCCGTATCCCTTCTGCCATGGCCCGATGTGACATGAGTGAGCCTGGTGATCAACCCCAGGGCTCCCGTTCCCTCGGACACAGGAGCCGGAACCGGGTACTGGATCATTCAGATGTCGTTTTCGGGTAACAGCTCACGGCAGGCGATCATAACAGTGTTCAGTGTGGCGTAACGGTTGCCGATGCAGGGGTTGACGACGTCTTTGACGACGGATTGCAGAGTATGCTGCACGTTCATAAGAGCCCTGGCGAGTTGCATAGTTTCTGAAGAGCAATAGGCGATATCCTCCATAGAGTAGCCCCCGTGTCGCGTAGAGAGCTAAAACACCAAAGTCCTGCCTCTGTGGGAGGAGGTAAGGTCTTGGTGATCGCGTTATACCGTTGAACCGCAGTGTTGCGATGTTCTCTATGAAGTAATATCTAGTACCCCTAAACATTAAAAGTTTCGTAAATTACAAAAATAGGATAGAGTCAT
>CASQEL010000220.1 GCA_949427775.1 uncultured Desulfovibrionaceae bacterium | reverse complement strand
CCGAATGAGCGGGAAAACCACGCTTTTCCCGCGAAATGACGGCAGCGAGATTGAAGGAAACCGGAGAGTTTCATTCGAATGCTCTAAGGAGTGTCATGATCAGGATTTTATGGATAATGCTGCTTGTCTGGACGATGCCGCCCGGACAGGCCGCGGCCGACGTCGTTCGGGAAACTCGGGAAACCCCGGCCTCTCCGGTCGAGACGCAGACGCCGCGCCTTCCGCCCCTGGCGCAGATGATCACTTCGCCTTTCGGTCGACGACATATGCCCGGCTGGCGCAGCCGCCGGGGCAGAGTCATCCGGGATCATCTGGGTCTGGATATCCGCGCCCGTCTGGGGTGGCCGGTCGTCGCCTTCAAGGGCGGCGCGGTGACGTGGGCCGGAGAACACGGTCTTTCAGGAATCATGGTGGAAATCAGACAGCAGGACGGCAGGACGGCCCGCTATGCCCATCTGGGCAAGACGCTTGTGCGCCGGGGACAATCTGTAAACACCGGCGACGTGGTGGGCATGGTCGGCTGCACGGGCAGAACTACGGGAGCGCATCTGCATTTCTCGCTTCAAGACGCCGGGGGCGTTTTCATCGATCCGTTACCGCATTTACGGAACGCGGAACAACTTCTCCGGCCCTCCCCGGATCACATTCCCTCCCGAATCGAGCCGCAGCAGTGCCGTCCGACACGGCGCGGCGGTCCCATGCCGCCGCCCCCCCGCAGCTCGGACATCAATGACTTCTGAGCCCTGCGTTCGGCTGCGCTCCGGTGCGGTTTCCGCTCTTTAGAGCAGATTCACTTCGACTTTTTACAAAGTCAAAGGTGAAGACACGCTCGCTCCGGCATGTAACAGCGCAAATAAATTGCGCTGTAGCCTATCGCGGCGGCCGCCCGCTCCCGCAGTCGGCAGAGCATTTTCAACGTGGACATGCTCCAGGAGCCCGCTCGCCCGGCGTGATGCATGCGGGCGCGGCGGAACAAAAAAGCTCCCCGCCGTCGACGGCACAGACGGCGGGGGAATCTGCGAAAGCGACGCATCCGGGCAACGTGTGCGGATTCCGGGGTTCTTTTGGTTGGAAACGCGGCAGGTCCGATTGTCCCCGGTCCGCGCCGCCGTTACCGGGGTTGCGTGTTCACAGCGAAGCGCAGTCCCGGCACCCCCACGCCCTCGGCCGCGGCCGCGGCCCGCAGGGCGTCGCTTTCCGGCCGGATGTAGGGGCGGTTCTCCAGCGAGTAGCCTTTGGCGGCCAGTCGCCCGTAAGGCGTGTCCAGCGAAGCCCCCTCGCGGGCCAGCACTACCCGCTCCATCACCTGACGACGAATGCCCAGCGTATGCGTATGCCGGAACACGGCATCACCCACGCTCTCCAGGTGCGGCGGCAGGCAGAGCACCCGCAACGCGCCGCCGGGACGGTTTTTCTTGGTCACGCCGGGCAGCCAGAGCACGTCCAGCACTTCGGGCAGGGCGGCCAGAGCTTCCAGCGCCGCTCCCAGTTCCTCGCCCGTCAGATGATCCAGGTGGGTTTCCAGTACCGCCACGGTTTCCGTCCCGGCCGCGGCCCCGTGCGGCTCGCCGCTCCCCGGCTCCAGCAGCCAGGCCCGCAGGCCGGACGGAGACGGCCGCGATCCGTAGCCCGTGCCCAGTCCCCGGATGACGCCGGACGGCGCGTCGGCAAAGCGATCCGCCAGGGAGTGCACGATAGCCGCGCCCGTAGGGGTGATCAGTTCCGTTGTGGCCTCGGTGGCGAACACGGGCTTGCCCCGCAGCAGAAAAGCCGTGGCCGGAGCGGGCAACGGCAGCAGGCCATGCGCGCAGTGCACCGTGCCGGAAAACCAGGGCAACGGAGAGGCGACGACTTCCGTGACGCCCAGTCGCGCCATGCCCCAGGCCGCTCCCAGAATATCCACCAGCGTGTCTATGGCTCCGACCTCGTGAAAATGCACCTCTTCCACCGGGATCCCGTGCGCGTGAGCCTCCGCTGCGGCCAGAGCCCGCAGCGTTGCGACGGCGCGATTGCGTACCGCATCTCCCACCGCAAGCATGCGGAACAGAGCTTCAATGTCCGAGGGATGGCGCAACGGCTGGGAATTTTCCCACGCCACCTCCACCCGGCAACCGGGACCGGCGGCGCGGGATTCGGTCCAACTGCGCAACGCGCAGTCTATCCCTGCCTCCCGCAAGAGGTTCTGCAACGGGGCGAGATCCAGACCGAGATGCGCCAAGGCCGCCAGAGTCATGTCTCCGCTTACGCCCGAGCGACAATCAAGATACAGCAACATAGGGCCTCCGGGAAAAAATAGGGGGGGTTGTAGCACAGTGCGGACCTGTATATACTGCTCCAAGCTGCCAAGGCAATAGATCCGGTTTATTTCCCACGCCCAAGGAGGGCCGTATGCTCATTCGGAACTGGATGACCAAGGAGGTCATCACCGTCACCCCGGAAACATCCATGCTCAAGGCCAACAAGCTATTGAAAGAGCACAATATCCGCCGTCTGCCCGTCATCGATACGGAACGGCGCGTCGTCGGCATCGTCTCCGACAGGGACATTAAAGACGCTTCTCCCTCCAAGGCCACCACGCTGGACATGCACGAGTTGTACTATCTGCTCTCCGAGCTCAAAATCAAAGACATCATGACGCCCGCGCCCGTCACCATCAGTCCCATGGACACCGTGGAAAGCGCGGCCCTGCTTATGGAAGAAAAAGGCTTCGGCGGCGTGCCCGTGGTGGACGAGGACGACAAAATCCAGGGCATCATCACGGATCATGATCTGTTCAAGGTGCTGGTTTCCATCACCGGCGTGCGGCTGGGAGGCGTGCAGCTGGCCTTCAATCTCGAAGACAAGCCGGGCACCATGCGGCCCATCTTCGACGTGCTGCGGGAGCACCACGCCAGCATCATTTCCATCCTGTCCTCCAACGACGCCGAAGTGGAAGGCACGCGGCACGTATTCATGCGCATCCGTCCCATGGAGCATCAGGCTGAAGACGCCCTCATTTCCGTGCTCAAAGAGCGTTTCAACCTGCTGTACTGGGTGCGCAACACGGTGCATATGTCCTGAGGCGGGCGTCAGGGACGGGGAATGCGGGACGCCGCATCTCCAGCCGAATATGACGCGATAAAAATAAATTTCTCCGCCGAAAGGCGCGATATGCGGGGCAGAGTCAAAAAATCGTTGTAACCGACTTGCCATTTTCAGGGGATTATGGCAGCTTGACATCTGCGTTGGGGAGACGCATCCTCCACATCCCTTGGGAGAATCGACGCGCTCCTGCTGAGGCGCAGTCGGCCGCAAGGCGACAGGCCGAAGCCGTTTTCAAGGTCAGCACCGCCCAAAACAATGGGCAGGTATAATCGCAAGAAACTGTCCAAGGAGGACAAGCATGGCTGAAGTTACGTATAAGGGTAAAAGCTTTGAAGTTGACGAAGATGGCTTCCTGCTCCGTTTCGATGACTGGTGCCCTGAATGGATGGAATATGTGAAGGAATCCGAAGGCATCACGGAAATCAACGCCGACCACCAGAAGATCCTTGACTTCCTGCAGGACTACTACAAAAAGAACGGCATCGCGCCCATGGTGCGCATCCTTTCCAAAAACACCGGCTATAAACTGAAAGAAGTGTACGAACTCTTCCCCTCCGGCCCCGGTAAAGGCGCCTGCAAAATGGCCGGTCTGCCCAAGCCTACCGGCTGCGTGTAGTCCGCGTTCTGATAGTGATAGAAAAGGCGGGAAGCAAAGCTTCCCGCCTTTTTTGTATGGAGAACCCCTCCGCTAGGCGGGGGGGTCCTGTTTATTAATGGTGCGAGAGGCGGGAATTGAACCCGCACGGGAAAACCGCCGGATTCTAAGCTCTTAGACTATTACAATTATTTCAGTGTATTATATAGACATATATCACCACAACAGGTGATACACGTTTTTGTGTGCCGTCTATAAAGGTTCGTAAAGCGTCGCTTTCCCCTTCCCCACCATGTGCCCAAGGGCACATCCCTGCCCCCTCTGCCCGTCCTGGCTATCCTCTCCTTGTCATCACTTCGTCCACACGCGACAAGTTTCGCGTTACGCGGTCGCTCCATGCGCTGACACGGCGTATACTCCCGCAACGGAGAGAACATCTTCCATTGACGCTACAAATGCAGCATTTTGCCGCGGCGGGATTTTCCGGTACAGGCTTCGGTGAGGCTGAAGTTCATTTTTTTTAAAATGCGATGGATAGTCATGGCGGAAACCGA
>CASQEL010000219.1 GCA_949427775.1 uncultured Desulfovibrionaceae bacterium | reverse complement strand
CTTCCAGAATGCGCACCTTGCGGGCCTGCTGAATGTAGCTGAAACGGGCGACCACTTCCCGGTGCAGCTCCCGGTGGTGCTCGAAGGCCTCGTCGTTGTCCGGCGAGGACAGATACGACGAGAGCACCTTGGTCACATTGGAAAAAAACTCGTCGCTGTAGCCGATCATGCGCCGCTGATGTTTGGTTAGCCACGTGTACAGGAATTTGAGGCGCTTTTCCTCGGTATCAGTGTTTTCCACCACTTCGGTGCGCTTGTAGATGATGCGCCCGACGAACTCGCCCCGCACGATGTCGTTGAGACGCAAAAACATGTTGGTGGTGTCCTTGACGATGTTCACCCCGGTCAGGGCCTGGCCTGTCAGGGGGTGGATGATTTCCTGCGACCCCACCGACAGAGCGCGATCCTGGCGCACGTTGTTGGGGTCGAACCTGTGCTGTCGGTAGGAAATACGGATGATCACCACACGTTCCCTGCGATCCAGAAAAAAACCGCCGCGGTCGATGGTCTCGATGGCGTCGGTCAGGTCGGCGTCCACCCGCACCAGCGCGATTTTTTCTACCAGGGGGTAACGGCGGTTCTCCCCGTCCGAGGTATAGGTGGTAATGGTTCTGTCCGTCTGGCCGAGCACCCGCAGCAGAAAGCGCTCCCCCATCTTGTGCAACCGTCGCGCGAACAGCGCGCTGGAGGTGCGCCGCTCGGAGACGATGGGAAAACCGTAGAGCTCCATCAAATATTGATAGACGAACATCCGGTTGCGCTCGTACATCTCGTTGTCGCCATAGACGAATTTGCCGATGCGCACGCCGAAGCGCTTGAGCTCGCTGTCGATGTCCGAGGGAAAGGAGGCGAAAATTCCGGCCAGATGAAAATGCCCGTAGCCGTCCATGGCCAGCACCTGGGCCCGGTCCATGTTCAGCAGATAGGGCGTCAGCGCCGGATAGTAATCAAGCACGGAGGTATCCACACGGGAAAACTTCTGGCGGAAGGCTTCCTGCATGAACCGGGGCAGCCGGGCGGCCATGGTCTGCACATTGCGGGCGATGACGTGGCTTTCCAGCGGGCAGGACGCTCCCTCCGCCGTGGACATGGCGTCCATGACGGGGTACAGGATGTCGTACTGAAACACTTCGGAAAAGTATTCCAGCGGACGGGCGAAGGCCACCAGGGCGAACCCCGGCAGGGATTTGTATTCCCACATGTCGCTGTCGAACGACGGCAGCAGCTCGCGGGCTTCGACCAGGGGATAGTTTTCGCTTTCGCAGTACGGCCTGACCAGACAGTGTTTGATATGCACCGCGTCCAGAAAGCGCTTGAGCTCGGTCAGCGTGCCGATATCGATGCTGTCATGGAACGCGCAGGCGTCTTTCCACCCGAACTCGTCCTCGCTGAAAAGATTTTCCCATCCGATGCCCATGCGCGCCCGTATCCTGCTGTTTCTCCGTGTTTCACGCCGTGACGCCTTCCGTCCCCGGCGCCTCGAAGTCCGGCGTCCGCTCACGGCGCGTCCGCCGCCCCGCGATGACGCGCCCGCTCCGGGCCTTTACAGGTAGTCCTTAAAAAATTTCCTGATATTTCATTATGATATAAACATTCCAACTGAACTGTTTTTTCCATGAGAGAGAAAATCGAACTCCGACAAGCCTGCTGAAAAAAGAAACGCCCGCACTTTACCATGCGACTTTGTTGTTGTATATTATTTTTTTAAAAAATTCCACCTGTTTTTGGACGGCGTTTTTCCTTTCCGCGGAAAAGCTGTTGCGGCACGCAAACCCCTTTGCTAAAACCGACATGTTGCCGTACAAGATAGGGGAACCGTCATCCACAGCATATGAACCGTAATTAAGAATTATGATCACAAACGCCAGCGATAAACAAGCCCTTGCCATTGTATGCAGTGTGTTCGACGCGTACTCCTCCGTGCTCTTTCTTCCGGAGGAAAAAGGCGAGGAATGCGCGCTGGCAGCGGCGTTCAGCCTGGGAGACAACATCGCCCGGGATGCGACCATCCAGCACGGAAAAGGATTGGTGGGCTGGATTCTGCGCAACCGGCAGCCCCTGCTGGTGCCCAATTTCGATCAGCGCCAGAGCCACCTGGGATATTACCGCAACGACGAGGAAGCCAACATCAAGGCTTTCATGGGCTGCCCCGTTCCCACCGGCGGCGCGCTGTGCGTGGACAGCAAGCGGCAATACTCCTTTTCGGACAAGGATCACAAAATCCTCCAGATGTTCGCGGAACTGATCGCCCGGCAGCAGGCCAGCGCAGGGCGTGAAACCCTGGCCGGAGACATTCCCCGCTATTTCGCCCAACTCGGCATTATTCAGGATCTGCGCTTCCGTCACAAGCGCTGGCCCGTCTTTCTCCAGAATTTTCTGCGTACCGTGGCCGACGCCACGGAGTTCGACTACTGCGCCTTCGCCTCCACAGCGGCCTCCGGCGGCGAGGCCTACACCATTGAGGGCGAATCCGCCCGCCTGCTGCTGGACGGCCGTGACGGCCTGACCATCCCCACCAGCAGCGGCATCGCGGGGTGGGTCTTCCGCAACGAGCAGCCCGTGTTCTCCGAGGGCGCGGGCGGCGCTCCGGCGGCGGCCCTGTTCGGCAAGCTGCCGGACATGCCCCAATTCCAGGCGGTGATCTGCCTGCCCGTGGTTATCAACAAAAGCACGCGCGGCGTGCTCTGCCTCGCCCACACCAATCCCCGGGACATGGACGAAGCCCTGCGCAGTTTCGTGCGCCAGTCCGTGGACCATCTGGCGCTGTTTCTGGAAAACCTCTACCTCAAAAACCGGCTGCGCAATATGCTGCCCCAGGCGATCGTGCACCGCAAAGGCCCCAGGGCCTACGATCCCGACAAGGCCCCCACCCGCGCCGCAGAGGAAGAGTGATGTTCAAAAGCCTGCTCGGCGTGTTCGGCAGAAACCTCGCCATGGATTTGGGGACGGCCAACACGCTCCTCTACACCCGCTCCCGAGGCATCGTCATCAACGAGCCCTCCGTTGTGGCCGTGGACGCGGACAGAAACAAGGTGCTGGCCGTGGGCCGGGAGGCCAAAAATTTTCTGGGCCGCACCCCCCGACGCATCCGCGCCGTCCGTCCCATGAAGGACGGCGTCATCGCCGATTTCGACATCACCCGCGAGATGATCGCCTATTTCATCCGCAAGGCCATCCGGGGTGTGCGGCTTTTCAAGCCGTCCATCGTCATCTGCGTGCCCTCGGGCATCACCCAGGTGGAAAAACGCGCAGTCATCGATTCCGGCATGCTGGCCGGAGCACGGGAAGTGCTGCTGGTCGAAGAGCCCATGGCCGCCGCCATCGGAGCCGACCTGCCCATCCACGAGCCCCTGGGCAATCTGGTGCTGGACATCGGCGGCGGCACCTCGGAGGTGGCCGTGATCACCATGTCGGCCGTCGCCTACTCCGAGTCCGTGCGCGTGGCCGGGGACGCCATGGATCACGCCGTGCAGCGCTACATGCGCGACGTCTTCAAACTCGGCATCGGGGAAACCACGGCGGAAAAGGTCAAAATGCTCATCGGATCGGCCATGCCCATTCCCGACGCCCCGCAGATCGAGGTCTACGGCAAGGATCTCGTCTCCGGCGCACCCAGGGTGGTGCGCGTGAGCGAAGGACACATCCGCGAAGCCCTGCGCGATCCGGTCAACGCCATTCTCAACGGCGTCTTCAAGGCTCTGGAAAAGACCCCCCCGGAACTGGCGGGCGACATCTACCGCAACGGCATGCTGCTGGCGGGCGGCGGCGCGCTGCTCAAGGGGCTGGATCAGCGTATCGCCCGCGAAACCCGGCTCAGGGTCATCGTGGACAACGACCCTCTGACCACCGTGCTGCGCGGCACGGGCAAGACTCTGGACAATCAGAAATTTTACAAAGACGTGTATATCAATTAGCGGACAAAAGACATACTCCGACACGCCCCGACCTTCCGAGCGTTCTTTCTATACATATAACAAATTAAAATTTCAGGCGATTTTATGAACAGGCTTCTGAATACCGTTCTGGAAATCGTGGCCCGCAGCGGCGACATCGTGCGCGAACACTGGACCTTGCCCCGCCGCGTGCGCCACAAGGGCCGCATCGATCTGGTGACCGAAACCGACACGGCCGTGGAGGCTTTTCTCAAGGAGGCGTTGCGGGACGTGATTCCCGGCGCGACCTTTATGGCCGAGGAAAGCGCCGAGTTCTGCGCCGAGCCCGACGGCGACTGCTGGATCATCGATCCGGTGGACGGCACT
>CASQEL010000218.1 GCA_949427775.1 uncultured Desulfovibrionaceae bacterium | reverse complement strand
CTATCTGCAACTGCGGGTGATGGATGCGTGTGACGTGGGCAACGTGCATTTGAAGCACGGGGCCAGCAGGTCCAGCCTGGAAGGTAAGATAAAACGTCTGGATGATACTCAGGCCACCGCGTTGATGGTATGGGCATCCGCGTTTTGGGTAAGCCGCAACTGTTCCGCGGAAAGTCTGGATGAGTATATCAAGGCATATTAGCGTGATGCAATGCTCTTCATAGAAAAAGGCCGCACTCGCGGCCTTTTTCGACGGCTTTGGACATTCGTGGTTGTTCCGTTGTGGTGACTGAGCGCAGCCGGGCAACTCTGTGGTCTGCTGTTGTAACATGCGGGGATGGGAAGCTTATGATCCGGATAATGCGGGCAAAACTGCACGGCATTCATGTGACCGGGTGCGATTTGGACTACCACGGATCGGTTACCCTGGATCCGGAACACTGTGCGCCGGCGGGTATTTATCCGTTGGAATTCGTCTCCATATGGAATAAAAACAGCGGGCAGCGTATTTCGACGTATGTCATTTACGGTGAGCCGGGATCGAAGTGTTGCATCCTGAACGGAGCTGCGGCACGGACATGCCAAAAGGGCGATGAACTCATCATCTGCGCCTCCGAGTATATTGATCGTCCTGAGGAACTCTATTCCCGAAAACCTGTAGTGCTGACCTTCGATGCCGACAATACCGTTCGGGAACGACTGTGCTATGTGGTGGGAGGAAAAGAGACAGGCTCGTTTGATTTCGACATTATTCCCGAGGCTCTGTAGCATGCGGAGCCGTCAAAAAAAGCGCCTCTTCCGTTGTGCTGGAAGGGGCGCTTTCCTGTTGTTCAGGGGTATCGACGTGTTGTTTGAAGCAGCGCCACATCTGTTCCCTGTCCGCGCTTGTTTGTTTTGCGATAGGGCATTTTCAGGTTGAAAATGCCCTGCCGACTGCGGGAGCGGGCGGCCGCCGCGATAGGCCACGGCGCACTATATTTGCCCTGTTACATGCCGGAGCGAGCGTGTTTTCAACAGTAAAACGCCGTCCGCGAAAAGCCGAATTTTTTCGGCCTGCAAGGCGCAAGGCAAACATCGGCCGAAGCCGTAGTGAATATACGCACGGTCAATAGTGGCCTTGCAACGCCGCGGGACGGAAAAAGGCGGCTTTGCGGCAGGCGGATTACTGAGGGCTGATCCCAGATAAGGTTGACCACAGCCTGTTCTGATTATTTGGGTTCCAATGTCAGATACAGATCTCCCTGCCAAGGCCCGACGCGCTTGCCGAGCCCTTTGAGGCGCACGGGCTTGCCCACTACGAAATCAGGCGGCAGCGTAATCTCCACCGTCACCAAATCGTCGGACAGTCCCCTGCGAATCTGGAGACGGATGCGCGCTCTGGGAACCAGACTGGAGGCGGGAAGCCTGAACGTCTGGATTTCATCGATCTGACTGCGCAACCACCCTTTGACCATACCTTTGATGCCGTGGCTGAAATCCAGATTCAGTTTACTTTGTCCCCACTCCAGGCTGACTTTACGAGGTTTGGGGGGAGAAGGGGGAGGCGCGGCGCTTGTGGGCGGTGTCGCTGCCGAATCCTGTTTGTTGACCTCGCTGTAAATGTCTTCAAAAACCCGACGGGCAAACGGGTCGTTCAACAGATCGCGCAGAACGTCTTCCTTGCCGTAGGCGGCGTTGGCGCGTTTGCGGGTTTCCGCGTCCGCAGCGTCATTGCGGGCCTCTTCCGCATCATTTTCCGAAGAAGCATGCTCCGCCGTATGGGTTGTGAATTGCGCATCGCTGAAAGAACTCTTTTCAGACTCTGCGTGTGGCTCTTCCGTCTGCGCCCGTTTTTGGGATGCGGCGCCGGACGCGCCGGCTTCTTCGGTATCGCCGCGTGCGCCGCTTGAAGTCTCCGCGGTCTTTCCCTGAGCTTTTTCTTTGGCCTGCAACACCTGGGACAGCGCGACGTAGGCCTCATTGAGGCGTTGAAACTGGAGCGCGGCATCGGGTTTGCCGGGATTCAGATCCGGATGCAGTTCAAAGGCGCGCCGTCGATACGCCCTCTTGACGTCTTCCAGCGTGGCGTCCTTGTCCAGAGAGAGGATCTGGTAACATTCCTTGAGAGAGAGTTGCCGGGAGCGTCTCATGGATTACTTGTCTATCAGGGCGTTGGCTTCACAGGTGGCGTCATGGGCACAGAGATCATGTTCCCGCAGATAGCGACGCCCTTCGGCTGCGAAAGCGGCGTGGCTGACGTCGGGAGCGATGCCCGGACAAAATTCCTTGGCCATATGCAGACTTTCGGGATCTACAAGATTGCCCCGAAAAAAAGGCCAGGCGCGGCAGATGTCAGGTTTGCCCTCGTGGACCGTACACCCGCGTCCTTGCGCAAAAAAGATACAACAGCCGTCATCACCGGTGCGGATTTTGAGTTTGCCGTTATGCATGACGCCATAACGTTCGGTAAACGAGGCGGCATCCATCTGCAGAAAGGCGCAAATGCGTTCCAGATCTTTGGGGCTGACGATGATGCCGCCCTTGCCTTCGCAGCAGGAGCCGCACATCCGGCATTCAAAAACAGGCTTGATCATGCGCGTGCTCCCAGCAGGCGACGGTGTTCCACCATAAGGCAGGCATCTTCCACTACCTGAATACCGGCTTCAGCCAGCAGCTTTCCGGCTTCCGGAGAGCGAATGCCGGACTGCATCCAGAAAATGCGCGGCTTCCATGGCAGAGCCAGAATTTCCCGCGCATGCGCGGGACAATGTTCCGGGGCACGGAAGAGATCGATGCAGTCCGCCGGTTCGGGCAGGGACGCCAGACCGGCATAGGCAGGCAATCCCCAGACCGTGCGGCGTACGGGGTGCACCGGGTAGACAGTGTACCCGGCGTCGATAAGATACCGCCCCACCCCGTCCACCGGTTGGCCCGGTTTGTCTTTGGCGCCTACGATGGCGATAGTCCTTATTTGTTGCAGCAATTGCCGCAGGGAATCGTCAAACAACATGGCCTGCGCTCCGTAGCGATTGTCGTCCTCAATTTCATAGCATACGCTTCTGCGACAATAAGCGCAATCATTCCCTCAATGCCCGAACGTTCGCAACTTGCCTTTCTATCAGACAAAACGTATTGAAAACCATGAGTTGTGCAAGAAAGACATATAAATTCCAACTTAATAAGGGCAGCTTTTTTGACGACGGCGTTGATGCGGCGGCAGCCGTGACGATTGTCCCTACGCCGGAAAAATGCACGGAAGAAACGCGGATCGAACGTGCAGACGTGAATATGGATACAAATGGGCAGGCACGGCCATCCTGGACAAAGCGCCGGGCGGTTGCGGCGGCAGCTCTGAAATTTCGGGCGGTGGGTCAGGCCGAAAAGTATCCGGGTATGTGCCGGACGATGCGGAGAATTTGCGCAATACATACAGAATTATCAGGTTGTCCGTCGGACTAGTACACAGAAACATCTAAAGTTTCTGTGCACTAGCCGTCATGCGAGAGCATGGCGCGGCGGCGTAGTCGCCGTGAATGAGTCGAAAAACGCGTTTTTCGGCGAATGAGCTTGACGCAAAATACGAAGTATTTTGTGTTATGTAGTACCAGGGCAAAGCGGGCGCCGGCATGGGAGGTTGCGTTGACGATGAACTGTGTGGTCGTGGTCGTCGACCGGGACGTAGCGGTGTCGTCATCCCGGACGACATTGCGTATTGCCGGAGTGATTTCTGTCTTTTCGGACTGCGAGTCAACATTCTGAATCGGAGAAGGAGAGTGCATGTTCACTGCTGTTGAACAATTGGCATGCGAAGAAATGGAACGCCGTCAGGCGCGCTGCCGGATGATCCTTGCGTCTGTGGCGCCCGACGCCGGGGGCATCCTCGTTTTTTCCCGGTTGAATATTTATTACCTTACCGGAACATGGGGCGGAGGGGTATTGTGGTTCCCTCTGGAGGGGGCGCCGGTATTGTGCGTGCGCCGGGGGGTGTCGCGCTGTCGCCTGGAAAGTCCGCTGAAGCATATGTGCAGTTTTATTTCCTACGGCGAGATACCCGCGCTGTGCGCGGAAGCGGGGTCTCCTCTGACGACTGTGCTGGCTGCGGAAATGGGAGCCTTGCCGTGGTCGTTGGCCAATCTGCTGCAAACCCGTCTGAAAGGATATGCATTCAGGGCGGGGGATCGGGCGCTCGCCCTGGCCCGCGCAGTCAAAACACCCTGGGAGCTCAGGAAACTGCGTTTGGCGGGACAACGGCACGATGCCGCCGTGTGCGACGTGTTGCCC
>CASQEL010000217.1 GCA_949427775.1 uncultured Desulfovibrionaceae bacterium | reverse complement strand
TCAAATACCGCAATCGAGAATTTTGGTGCCGTGGGTATTACGTCGATACAGTAGGTGGAGTAGCCCCCAATTGAACCGGACAGTTCTGGAACCTTAAGCTGGAGGTGCTGGAACTATGGCTGGAACTGATGCCAAAACTGGAATGGTGGAAATCGTCAACATCGTACCCAGGAGGCGCTGGACAACGGAGGAAAAGCTACGCATGGTTGCGGCATGCGAGGAGCCGGGAAAGTCTGTTTCCCAGGTCGACGGACTTTGTGAGACGACGAGAGACAGTCATTTCTTGAAAAAGCAAAGTCCCACAAGGCTTTTGATACCTTGTGGGACTTCCTGATATTTTGCTTTGGCTCCCCGGGACGGACTTGAACCGCCAACCTAGTGATTAACAGTCACCCGCTCTGCCGATTGAGCTACCGGGGAAGATGTTGCACTCAGTGCGCTCAGAAGATGTAAGCGAATGAAGCCTTCTGGTCAAGCAAAAATTATAATATTTTTTTTGCTAAAGATTTCGCATACCTTTCAGCCTCACTATAAACACAACCGCAGTATGGCTGACGATACAGACCCCACTCTTTGGAAATATCTATGCCTTCTTGCCAGCCGGAACGGAAATCGCGGTACAAAAAGGTGGGACCGCCGTCTGTTGCAACGGCCTCGGCGGTTTCCACGATGACCTCGTGACGCTGGTAACGCGAGTAGAGCAGGCTGGATGTGAACAGCGCGAAACCGCCCTTGTCGGCCATGTGACGGGTGGCTTCCAGACGTGTGCCATAGCAGTAGCGGCAGCGTAGTTCTCCCGCATCACGTGTTCCGGCCACATCGCGCAGCCAGCGCGTCAGATCCCAGGCGTCATCCTGCCAGATCATGGGGAGTTCCAGCCGGGCGGCGCACTGCTCCATGGCCTCGCGTCGCCTCAGATATTCAGCCAGCGGCTGAATATTGGGGTTCATGAAGTACCCCGTCACATCGAAGCCTTCCTCGCGCAACCGCAGCACGGGCACAATGGAACACGGACCGCAACAGACGTGCAACAACACGCGTGCGCGGGACGTGGCCTCAGGGACGGATGCTGATTTCAATGGCGACATGGTGCTGCAACTCCATTTCGCGCAAGCGATCCCGTTTGTGATTGAGCAGATACATGCCCAGTTCCGTACAGGTTTCATACACGCATTTGCCGCTGCCGCAGGAACGGGCCTGACGGTCGATATCGCGCAGGGCCTGGAGCGACTGCCATTCCATATTGCGGCGCATGCCTGTGCCGCCGCATGCCGGGCAAGGTTCCATGGTAATGGACAGAGCGGAAGAGCCGGTGCGTTGCCGCACGATTTCCAGAAGACCGAAAGAACTCATACGGGCCACGTCATGACGGGCGCGATCGTTCTTCATGGTGTTGCGCAACATTTTTTCCACTTCACGGATGTGGTTTTTATCACGCATTTCGATGAAGTCGATGACCACCTGACCGCCGATGTCCCGCAGCTTGAGCTGGCGGGCGATGGTTTCGGCGGCTTCGAGATTGGTCTTGAGAGCCATGGCCTCAAAGTTGCCCTTGCCGGAAATTTTGCCGGAGTTGATGTCGATGGCCATGAGGGCTTCGGTTTGATCGAATACCAGCCGTCCTCCGGAAGGCAGGATCACTTCACGGGAGTAGATCTGTTCCAACTGCCGTTGAATGTTGAAACGTTCCCAAAGCGTCTGACGCACATCCATATGAATTTTGACCAGGTCTTCCTTGCGCGGGAAGAGCAGGGAGACGGTTTCGCGTATGGACTCCGCCACCTCCATGTTGTCCACCCAGACTTCGCACACGTCGTCCGTCAGGTAGTCGCGCACGGCGCGCTCGGCCAGGCCGGGTTCCTGATAGACCAGCGTCGGCGCGGCTTCGGAGGTGCCGCGTTTGCGAATGTCTTTCCAAAGACGCTTGAGATACTGGAGATCGTTTTTCAAGGTGGTTTTGGAAGTCCCGGCACTGACGGTGCGGACAATGACCCCAAGACCTTCGCCGGGGTCGATGCCGTTCATCATCTCGCGCAGGCGGGAGCGCTCTTCGTCGTTTTCCACCTTGCGGGAAACGCCGATCTGTTCCTGTCCCGGCGTGAGCACCAGAAAGCGCCCGGCCAGAGACAGCCATGTGGTCAGAAAGGCTCCCTTGTTGCCCGTAGGCTCTTTGACTACCTGCACCAGGACTTCCTGACCGGCTTTGAGCACTTTCTGGATGGGAGGAAATTTTTTGCCCTTGATGGGCTCGTGATGGGTCAGGAAATACTCGGGATGGATCTCGTCGATCTGGAGAAAGCCGTTTTTGCCCGTGCCGTAACTGACGAAGGCGGCCTGGAGGTTGGTATCGATATTATGAATAACGCCTTTGTAAATATTGCCCTTGGTCTTTGCCTGGTGCAGCATCTCCAGGTAATATTCATGAATGGCACCTTCTTCCACTAGAGCCACTTCCACCTGTTCGCCCGGCACCACGCTGATGAACATCTTGCGGCGTCCGGTTTTGGCGGATTCCGCCTTGGCGCTCTTGGCGGAACGGTTTTTTCCGGTTTTGGCGTCCGCCGGCACGGCGGTTTCGGGTTCCGGCGCATCTTCTTCCGCCAGGGGGCGATGCGTCTCGGACGCCGGAACCGTGATTTCGACCTCGTCGGCGTCGTGCAACGCCTCATCCGCAGCGTCCGGCGTTTTCTGCAGTCGTGATTTGCCTCGTCCCCGTCCTCCGCGCCGTCCCCGGCGGCCCTTGCGTGGAACGGCCCCGGCAGCTTCGACGTCGGCGCTTTCCGGTTCGGCTTCCGTTTCCCCGTCCATATCCGGGGCGGTTTCCGGCGCGAGGAGGGCAGGGGCCGCTTCGTCCGCTGTTCTTTCCGTCTGAACGTCATCGGTGGAGGGCGTCAGGCCCGTCGTCATTCCGTCGAGCCCGGAGACTACGGTCGTTTCGACAGACGGCGTTTCGGCTTCCGTGATTGTCAGGGGAGCGGAAGACTCCTCGGGCGGGGTGCTTGCGGGAGAGATATTTTCCACGACGGCAACAGAGGCGTCTTTTTCCGGAACGGTTCCGGGCGGGAGTTCGACCACACTCTGGTCCGTCGGTACGACCGTGTGATCCGGCGTTGCTGTTTGATCGGCCGGAACGGCATTTTCCGCTGTTTCTTCCGAAACGCTCTTTTTGGCTCTGGGGGTGGTTTTGCGACGGGGACGCCGTGGTTTGGCGGGGACGGCGCTTTCTTCCGCCGCGCCCTCTGTCGTCGCGGCCTCGATTGAAACCGCCGGTGCGGTCTCCGGAACACTCTGCTCCGCGGGTGTTGTCGCCGCTGCTTCGGCCGCGGCATTCGCGGTCGCTTTTTTGGTGGAGCGCCGGGCGCGTTTGGGTTTGGGGGCAGGTTCGGGTAATGCGGGGGTATCCGGGATACGTTGCTCGTCTGTCATATAAATCCTCAAAAAATGAAATAATTCAGCCTGAAGAAACGCTCGGCTGATAGCGTTCGGAGGGAATGCGCACAGAGCCGTCGGACGGCGTGAACAACTGGGTGGTCAAAAAGGCGCACTCTTTCTCACGTAGGGTTGAACAGTAAGGGTTTTTACAGAATATGCAAGCGCGTTTGCTTTACGGCGTTCCGGACGATAAAAATCTTCGGAACAGGGGGGATGTCGGGACAGCGTGTTTTGACGGGAAGAGGCGGGGGACCGCCGTAATGCGATGCGGCGGCGCGGGTGTGGCCGGCTTGAATACGCGCGACGGCGATCTTCAGGGGGATGTCGGAGTGCCGCCACAGGCTGCCGGATGCCGCACTGCTTACGGCGTGCGGCTGCCGGGATGGGCAACCGCACGTCGTTGTGGAATGTGCTTCTCATTCTTTGAGGGGAAGATTTTTTGCGCCGCAGCCGCACGTACGTCGATATGCGCCGGAACGGGCATGTCGGGGCGTCAGGCTCCGGCCGGTGTTTCTTCGAGCGTGCGCAGTTCGGCAGAAAGTCTGCCGTTGTTGGAGCGCAGCACGACATACCCGCCCGCAGCCAGCGTGCCCGGGTTGATGACCACGGTGCGGCCGATGCGATCCATGGCCTTGGCTTCATGAATGTGCCCGCACAGGCAGATATCCGGTTGCGCTTCCTGAATGAATTCGCGCACGGCTGTGGAACCTACGTGAACGCCGTCGGGCAACAGATCGCAGGCCGTGTCTTTAGGCGGATTGTGTGAAATCAGCACTGACTGGCGATAGGCGCGGGCGCGTTTCCAAGCGTCTTCCAGCCACGCGGCGAA
>CASQEL010000216.1 GCA_949427775.1 uncultured Desulfovibrionaceae bacterium | reverse complement strand
CCGGAAAGACGTTGGAAGAGCGTATAACGACGCTGGAGCAACGGCCGGACGCATCCGCCACGGACACGGACGCCTTGGAACAGCGCATTGCCGCCCTGGAGGCCGCGGCATCCGAGCCCGCGCCGTTGCCCGAAACATGGGAAGCGCGTCTGGCCGCCCTGGAAGCCCGCCCCGAAACCCTGGCGGAAGCCGTCCACGCGTTGACGCAGCGCATGGACGCCCTGGAGCAATGGCCGGAACCGTCGCTGGACGCCGAGGCCCTGCAACAGCGCATTGCGGCGCTGGAAGCGACTGTCGCGTCTGTTCCCGCCGCCGCGCTGGAAGAACGTCTGGCGGCGTTGGAGCAACGGCCGGAAGTATCCGTCGCGGACACGGACGCCCTGGAACAGCGCATCGCCTCTCTGGAGGTTGCGGCATCCGAGCCCGCGCCGTTGCCTGAAACATGGGAAGAACGTCTGACCGCCCTGGAAGCCCGCCCCGAAGCTCCGGCGGAAGCGGTTCACGCGTTGACGCGGCGCATGGACGCCCTGGAAGATGCCGCAAGCCAAAAGGCGCTGGAGCAACGGCTTGCCGCTCTGGAACAGCGGACCACGGAGGATGCCGTCGATGTGGCTCCTCTGGAACGACGGATCGCGACACTGGAAGAAGCGTCGTCCTCTTCAGCGGCGGACAGCGCGCAAGAACGCCTGACGGCGTTGGAAACGGCATTGCGCGCCGAGATCGCCGGACTGGAACAGACGGTCGACAAGGCCGCCGCCACGGCCGCGGCCCGTATCATCCGCGAAGAAATCGCGGCTCTGATGTCGGCGTGAAGCCGCAGGCAACGCTGTATATCGACGTTCCCCGGCCATGCGCCGGGGAACGCGCCCGATTGCAAAAAAAGAGGCGGGGGCTGACCGTTTTCGTCTCTTAACCCGTCCGGTACTGCCCGCTGTGGGCCAAGGCCATTCCCCAACGGACGGGTTTTCTCTATCTGGAGGCAGTGTGGACAAGGAACGCAAGGAAGCTCTGCAGGTCACCAAGGAATTGGTCGCCAAGTTCATCGAGACCCGCAACGTCTCGCCCGGCAACTTCGCCGAACTGTTCCCTGCCATTTTCAAGGTGGTCTATTCCACCGTGCGCACGGAAGGGACGGAAGGAGACGACGAAGCGTGACCAGCGATTCCACCAGCCACGGCAAAGCCGTGGCTTCCATGTTCGGGCGCATCGTGCCCTGGTATGATCTGCTGAACACCGTGTTGAGCGGCGGCCTGGATCGCTGCTGGCGCAGACGTCTGGCCCGCGAGGTACGCCTTGGTCCCACCGGCCGGGTGCTGGATCTGGCCGCCGGGACGCTGGATGTGTCTTTGGCCGTCCGCCGCCGACATCCCCGAGCGATCGTGCCTGCCATGGATTTTTGCCCCCCCATGCTGACGCGCGGCCGCAAAAAGCTGCGCGGTCCCGACGCGGCGGCCATCCTGCCCGTGGCGGCGGACGCCAAACGCCTCCCCCTCCCGGACGCCAGCGTGGACTGCATCACCATGGCCTTCGGCATCCGCAACATACTGCCCCGCGAAGCCGCTTTCGCGGAAATGGTTCGTGTGCTTGCGCCCGGCGGTCGGGCCTGCATTCTGGAGTTCGGATCCGGCAGGCAACGGGTCTGGGGCGGCCTGTACAACATCTATCTGAATCGGGTATTGCCCCGGATCGGTCGTCTGTTGTCAGGAGACTCGGGAGCCTACGGCTATCTCGCGGAGACTATCCGCAACTTTCCCACAGCCGAGGCGCTGGAGGAGGAAATGCGCGCGGCGGGATTCGCCTGCGCCTGGCACCTGCCCCTGACATCAGGCATTGTTTGCCTGCATATCGGGGAAAAAGCGCGGCAGACGTCCGCATGACGGGGCCGCGTCAATGCCGGGCCAGCCAGACCAGCAGCAATCCCGCGCCCACGGAGCACAGCCCCAGAACGCGCAGTCTGCCGGAAGGCGTGACGGTCAACTGCGCCATGGCCCGGCGCATGCCACGAGGAAACAGCGCCCATACCAGACCTTCCAAAACAAAGGCCAACCCCAGGGCGGATAAAAAGAGTGTACTGTCGAATCGCATGTGGGTAGTGTTCACCCATCGCGTGAATTTTGTAAAGAACAAGAGCGCCGCGTTCCCTGCCGTGCCGCTGAAATTGCCGGTGTACAGCTCCCGGACGACGCATCCGATTGCCGAAGCGGCGCATGTCGACGATATGCGCGGCGACGACATGGATCACTGCGCTCAAGCCCGGTTCCCGCACGTCCCGCAGGGACTTTGTCATCAGCATTGTAAGGAAAAATTTCATGATCAGCTTTGACTCTCTGAAAAATCGCACGGCCTCTCTGGCCGTCGTCGGCCTGGGCTATGTGGGTCTGCCGTTGGCCGTGGCCCTGTCCAGGCATATGAACGTCATCGGCTTCGACATCAACGCCAGGCGTGTGGAGGAATTGCGCAACGGGCACGACCGCACGGACGAAGTGACGGATGCGGCCCTGCAAAGCGCGCAGGTGCGCTATACGTCCGATCCCGCCGCTCTGGCGGAAGCCTCCGTGATCATCGTCGCCGTGCCCACCCCCATCGACGCGCACCGCAACCCGGATCTCACGCCGGTGATCGGCTCCACCACCACCGTGGGCCGGCATATGGCCAGAGGCTGCGTGGTCGCCTACGAATCCACCGTCTATCCCGGTCTGACGGAAGAAGTCTGCGTGCCCATTCTGGAACGCGAATCCGGCCTGAAATACGGCGCGGACTTCACCGTCGGCTATTCGCCGGAGCGCATCAATCCCGGCGACAAGGTCCATACCCTGGAAACCATCGTCAAGATCGTGGCCGGTTCCGACGCGGCCACAGCCGATCTGCTGGTCCGGGTCTACGGCTCCGTAGTCAAGGCGGGCATTCACCGCGCCTCCTGCATCCGGGTGGCCGAAGCCGCCAAAGTCATCGAAAACACCCAGCGGGATCTGAACATCGCCCTGATGAATGAACTGGCCATCATTTTCGGGCGTATGGGCATTGATACGCAGGAAGTGCTGGAAGCCGCGGGCACCAAATGGAATTTTCTGCCCTTCCGACCGGGGCTGGTGGGCGGCCACTGCATCGGCGTGGACCCCTATTACCTGACCTTCAAGGCCGAAGAAATGGGATACCATCCCGAAGTCATCCTGGCTGGTCGCCGCATCAACGACAATATGGGCAAGTATGTGGCCGAATGCACGGTCAAACGCCTGATCAGGCTGGGTCGCCGGGTCTGCGGCGCCCGTGTGGGCATTCTCGGCTTCACCTTCAAGGAAAACGTGCCCGATCTGCGCAACACGCGGGTTGTGGACGTCATCCGCGAGCTGCAGGACTACAACTTTACCGTGCTGGCGCATGATCCGCAGGCCGATCCGGACGAGGCCCTGCATGAATACGGGCAACAGCTTTCCCCGCTCGACGATCTCGTCGATCTGGACGCGGTGATCCTGGCCGTCGGACACGACGCCTACGCCGCTCTGACCCCGCAGGATCTGCTGCGCCGTTTCTCCACCCCGGAACAGGCCCTGGTCATGGACGTCAAGGGATTTTTCGATCCCACGGCGCTGCGGCAGGCGGGCATCGCCTACTGGAGACTGTAACCGACCATGCCGCCGCTGTTGACCGCCGCCACCCGCAAGGAGCTGAACGCCGCCGTGCCCGAACTTGCGGAGGAATGCCTTCCGGAACACGTGGTCGTTCCCGTGCGCGTGCGGGGACGGCCCTGGCTGGCGTGCGTCACGGGCGTGGGACCGATCAACGCGGCCACGGCCATGGGGCTGGCCCTGGCCCGACATCCGGACATCAGCGGCGTGCTGAACATGGGCCTGGCGGGCACGTTTGATGCTGACGTCGCCCCGCTGGGCGCAACAGTGCTGATCACGGAGGAAATCTGGCCGGAATATGGCCTGGCCGATGCCACGGGCGTGGACGCCGAAGGCCTGGGGTTTCCTCTGTGGGAAGAAGGTTCTCAGCGCGTGTGGGACAGACTGCCCGTATCCGCGACGCCGCGGGCGCTCGGTCTGAACATTCCTCCGGGCACGATTCACGGCGCGTCGCTGACTGTGGCGGGCGTCACCAACAGCCCGGAGCGGGCCGCGCGCCTGCGTGGACGTTACCGCGCCCTGACGGAAAATATGGAAGGTTTCGCCGTGGCCCTGGCCTGCGCACGACAGAACGTCCCCCTGGTGGAAGTGCGCACGATTTCCAATCGTGTGGGTTCCCGCGCACCGGCGGACAGAAACTTCGGC
>CASQEL010000215.1 GCA_949427775.1 uncultured Desulfovibrionaceae bacterium | reverse complement strand
CGCCGGGGGCATGATGCCCCCGGACCCTCCATTTTGCCGGCCGGCGCAAAGCGCCAGCCGGCCATTGGGGGTGCAGGGGAATCATTCCCCTGCCGAGGGGTTTGGGGGCGAGCAGCCCCCAAGAGCGCATTTCAACCTGAAAATACTCTAATAACCCGCCTGCCGCAAAGCCGCCTTTTTCCGTTCCGCGACGTTGCAAGACAACCATTGACCTTGCGGTATATTCCAATGCTTGCCTTGCGCCTTGCCGGTCGAAAAAATTCGACGTGTTGCGGGCGGCGTTTTCATGAGGACTACCCCTGGCGTTTGTAGGCCGCCCCTGTGGCCGCCGAGGTCACCTGCCGGGCGTAGCGACGCAGGAAGGCCGAACGGATGTGTTTTTCCGGCATGCTGTAAGCCTTGCGACGGCGCTCCAGTTCTTGCTCGCTCACGCAGAGTTCCAGCGTGCGGCCGGGGATGTCGATTCTGATGATGTCGCCCTCTTCCACCAGTCCGATGGGGCCGCCGTCGGCGGCTTCCGGCGAGATGTGGCCGATGGCCGCGCCGTTGGTGCCGCCGGAGAACCGGCCGTCCGTCAGCAGAGCCACGTCCGTGCCCAGCCCCATGCCGGTGATGGCCGCCGTGGGCGAGAGCATTTCCCGCATGCCGGGGCCGCCGCGCGGGCCTTCGTAGCGGATGACCACGGCGTCATTCTTGTGGATTTTGCCGCCCAGGATGGCTTCCATGGCCTCTTCTTCCGAGTTGAAGACGCGGGCCTTCACGTCCCGGCGCAGCATTTCCGGAGCCACGGCGGACTGCTTGACCACCGCCCCGGCCGGAGCCAGGGAGCCTTTCAGAATGGCGATGCCCCCCTGGGCCGAATAGGGGGCGTCAACGGACCGGATGACCTCCGGATTGCTGATCCGCGCCTTGAGATCCGCAAGATTCTCGGCCACAGTCTTGCCGGTCACGGTCATCACGTCGCCGTTGATCAGGCCCTTCCTGCTCAGTTCGGCCATGACGGCGGGGATGCCCCCGGCCAGGTGCAGATCCTCGATGTGATGCCTGCCCGCGGGCGAGAGTTTGCACAGATTGGGCGTGGTCCGGCTGACCTCGTCGAAGATGTCCAGATTCAGATCCAGACCGGCTTCCATGAAGATGGCGGGCAGGTGCAGCACGGTATTGGTGGAGCAGCCCAGGGCCATATCCACGGCCACGGCGTTGGCCACGGCCTTGGGCGTAACGATGTCCAACGGACGAATGTTCTTTTCCAGCAGATCCATGACCCGCATGCCCGCCGTCTTGGCCAGCCGGACGCGCGCGGCCGTGACCGCGGGCGTGGTGCCGTTGCCGGGCAGGGCCAGGCCGATGGTTTCGGACAGGCAGTTCATGGAATTGGCCGTGAACATGCCCGAACAGGAGCCGCAGCCGGGGCAGGCGTTTTCGGTCAATTCTTCCAGCTCGTCCTCGGTCATGGCGCCGCGCTTGACCCGGCCCACGCCCTCGAAGACGGTGATCAGGTCGGCCGCTTCCCGACTGTCGTCGCCCGCGCCGCCCCTGACGCCCGCCAGCATGGGGCCGCCGCTGATCAGGATGGAGGGCAGATTCAGACGCAGCATGGCCATGAGCATGCCGGGCACGCACTTGTCGCAGTTGGGAATGAGCACGAGCGCGTCGAACGCGTGGGCCGTGGCCATGATTTCTATGGAGTCGGCGATGATTTCCCGCGAAGGCAGCGAAAACTTCATGCCCTCATGGTTCATGGACAGGCCGTCGCACACGGCGATGGAGGGAAATTCCAGCGGCGTGCCGCCCGCCAGGCGCACCCCGGCCTTGACCGCGTCGGCAAGGCGATCAAGGTGCAGGTGGCCGGGCACCACTTCGTTGGCGGCGTTGACCACGCCCACCAGCGGACGCCGGATCTCCTCCCGCGTCAGGCCCAGCGCATACAGCAGCGAACGGTGCGGGGCTTTTTCCAAACCTTCTGTCATTTTTTTGCTGCGCATAACAAAAATCCTGTGTGCATGTTTCTCGCGCCGCCCTCCGCGGCCTTCCGGCGCGGTGGGGCGGAATCGCGCGGTTCGCCCGTTTCCGGAGCAAGGAGAGAAGATTTCACCGCCGGCGGCGTTTGTCAAATGCGGACCGGGCCGGACGCGGTTTCCGGGGCTTTCAGCCGAGCGCGGCGGATCTCGGGCCCTGTTTCGCCGGGCCGGGCGCGGCGCGCGGTCCGGCACGGGAAAGAGCGTTTTTCACCATAACCGCGCGGCATACCGGGCAGGGCAATCGCATGAAGCGCATAACTCTTTGAAACAACAAAGAAAACTTGTAGTAACCGACGTATGCATCGCCAATATTTTCAACAGAGTATCTTCGTTCGTGCGATTGCCCTGCATACCGGGCTGTCGCTCTTGTGGGCCGTCCTGAAGTGGGCTACTCTCGCGGAATCATGAGCCAGCCCACGCTTGCCCGCCGCTATGCCTTCAAACTGCTTGCCAATATGGCGTCCGTTCCCGTGTATCTGGTGATGGAAGCCATTCTGCCGCGCGCGCTCGGCCCGCAGATGTACGGCAACTACAGTTTCGCCACCAATCTGTTCCAGCAGTTCGCCGGTTTTCTGGACATGGGCACCTCCACCTGTTTTTACAACGCCCTGTCGCGTCGGCAGCGCGAGGGGGGACTGGTGGCCTTCTACGCCCGGATCATGCTGCTGGTGCTGGCGGCGATCATGCTGGGCGGCGCGCTGCCGATCTGGTTCCCGGTCGTGGGGGAACGCCTCATGCCCGACGTGCCCCTGTGGCTGGCCCCGTTGGCCGCCTTCTGGGCCTTTCTCACCTGGTGGGGACGCGTGCTGCGCTCCATGAACGACGCCATCGGGGCTACCGTGCGGTCCGAGCTGGTGCGCACGGCCGCTTCTCTGGCGGGCATCGCCCTGCTGCTGGCCCTGTTTCTGGACGATCGCCTGACCATCCGAACCCTGTTTTTCCAGCAGTACGCCATGCTCGGGGCCACGGCTCTGGGATTCTGGTGGGTCATGCGCCGCTGCTGGCGCAATACCGCCTGGCGGCTGACGCCGCCGCAGCACGCGGGGTACCGCAAGGAATTTTTCGACTACAGCCATCCTCTGTTCGTGCAGGCGCTGCTGTCCTTTCTGCTGCTGACCGCGGAGCGCTGGCTGCTGCAGTGGTTCGACGGCAGCGCGGAACAGGGCTTTTTCGCCCTGTCCCAGAAGGTCAGCATGGCCTGCTTCCTGTTCGTCTCGGCCATGACGCCGCTGATCATGCGGGAGCTGTCCATCGCCTGGGGCAACCACGACAGGGCGACCATGGGACGGTTGCTGACCCGCTTCGCTCCCCTGCTCTACATCGTCGCGGCCTACTTTTCCTGTTTCACCGTGGCCGAGGGCGCGACCCTGGTGCGCATCTTCGGCGGCGCGGAGTTCGCGGCCGCCATCCTCCCGGTGCAGATCATGGCCCTTTACCCCGTGCATCAGGCCTACGGCCAACTGGCCGGATCAGTCTTCCACGCCACCGGCCGCACCCGCGTCCTGCGCAACATGACGGCCCTGGAATGCCTTTACGGCTTCGGCACGGCCTGGCTGCTGCTGGCCCGGCCGGAATACTTCGGCTTCGGCCTCGGAGCCGTGGGACTGGCCGTCAAGACCGTAGGCGTACAGTTCGTCACGGTGAACATCTACCTGTGGCTGGCCTCGCGCATGATTCCCTTCGACTTCGGCCGCAACCTGCTGCACCAGTTCGGCACGCTGATCCTGCTGCTGATCCTGGCCTTCGCCTGCCGCGAGGCCACCCTGTCGCTGCCGCTGGGCGACGCCGTCTCCCTGGCCCGCTTTCTCGTCTCCGGCGTGCTCTACTCCCTGCTGACGGCCGGTCTGGCCCTGTTCTTCCCCGCGCTGCTGGGCCTGAGCCGTCAGGAACTGCGCGAGTTGTTCCGCCGCACAGGCCACGCGCTGCGCATTCTCCGCTGATTGCGGCGAGGGAGCGGAAACTCCTTGCGCCGCCGCGAAAAATTCCTGCCCGCACTTGATATGCTTCTCTAAATATATAATAATATATAAATTCCCGTGCAAAAGAGTTCCGATGCGAGTCCGCGCCGAAGCGCAGCGGGCCATCGCGGCGGGCGACGGCACGAAACATCACGAGAGCGTCGGCGCCTCCGGCCCCGGCGGCCGGGCAGCCCTGGGGCCGACCCTCATTACAACGCCGTCCGCGAAAAGCCGAATTTTTTCGGCCCACAAGGCGCAAGGCAAACATTGGCCGAAGCCGTAGTGAACCTGCCGCAAGGTCAAT
>CASQEL010000214.1 GCA_949427775.1 uncultured Desulfovibrionaceae bacterium | reverse complement strand
GGCCGAAGCCGTAGTGAACCTGCCGCAAGGTCAATGGCGGCCTTGCAACGCCGCGGGGCGGGAAAAGGCGGCGTTGCATATTCGGCGGCCGGGCGGGCCGTGTCAGCCTGTGGAGCGGGAAGGGCTCAAGCGCCCGTGTGGAAGCGGGAACCCGCCCGCGGTGCGGCGCACGCCGCTGCCGACAGGCATCTCCGGCCTTCAGGCCGGGGAGGATGTCAAATCTGGAGGAGCAATCCATGCCCGATCTCCTTGCGGCCAATGCCAGTTGGTTCAATTTCCAGGCCCAATCCGGCGATTTTGCCGTGTATGCCTTTTCCGGTCGTGAGGAGGTATGCAAACCCTATGAGTTCGTCATTGAACTGGTCAGTCCTTCCGCCGAGGCGGATATCGCGGGCCTGCCGGGTTCTCCGGCCTGCCTGAGCATTACGGACAGAAGCGGTGAGCAAAGGCTGGTGCACGGGCTCATCCGCCAGATGGAGCAGCTTCATACGGCCAACCGTTTCACCCATTACCGATGTACGCTGGCGCCCCGGCTGTGGTTTCTGGATCGCATCCGCGACCATCGCATCTTTCAAAATCTTTCGGTGGTCCAGATTATCCGGCAGATTCTCCGGGAGCAGGGCTTTACCGAAGACGCCGCGGCCTTCAAACTGTTTTACAACTACGCGCCGCGTGAGTACTGCGTGCAGTACGGAGAAACGGATCTGCACTTCATCACCCGACTGTGCGAGGAAGAAGGCATATATTTTTATTTTGAGCATAGTAAAAACAATCATTGCGTGTGTTTCTGCGACCGCGAGGGCGGCCCGAAAATAGCGGGGGAATCGGATCTGCGCTTTTATCCCGGCTCCGGACAGGTTTCCGATACCGCCGTGATCAAACGCCTGCGCCTGCTGCATCAGGTCAACAGCAATGCGGCCACATACAGGGAATGGAACTTTCAAAAGCCCCGGCTCAGCCTTGAAGTGGCAAAGCATGAGCAGGACGCCGCCCGCGCGCCCACGCCGCACGGCATGCTGCTGGAACAATACCGCTTTCCGCACTTGTATCAGCTCCGGGAGTCGGGCGCGCGCTACGCCAATCTGCAATTGCTGCGGCAACTCACCTTCCGGCAATGGATCGAGGCGGAATCCGACGTGGCCCGGTTTCTGCCCAGCTACACCTTTTCCATCCACGATCATCCCCGCGCCGACGTGAATGCGAAATGGTGGATCACCGCCGTATGCCACGAGGGCGAGCAGCCCGGCGTGCTGGAGCATGAAGCTCCGGACGACCGGGGGCTGCGCTACCGTTCTTCGGTGACGGCCATTCCCGACATGACGCGCTTCATCCCGAAACTGGAGCATCCCAAAAAACGGGTGGACGGCGTGCAGTCGGCCATCGTCACCGGCCCCGGCGGCGAAGAGGTTTTTACGGATGAATACGGCCGGGTGAAGGTGCAGTTTCACTGGGACCGCGAAGGCCGGTACGACGAAAAAACCACCTGCTGGGTGCGCGTGGCCGACACCTGGGCCGGGGATAACTTCGGCTTCATCCAGGTGCCCCGCATCGGGCAGGAGGTGATGGTGGAGTATATGGAGGGCGATCCCGACCGCCCCCTGATCACCGGACGGGTGTACAACACCCTCAAAATGCCGCCCTGGCGATTGCCGGGACAAAAAACGCTTTCCGGCATACAGAGCCGGGAATTCAAGGCCGCCCGCAGGAATCAGCTTGTGCTGGACGACACCAGCAGTGAAATCCAGGCGCAACTGTCCAGCGATCACGACCTGTCCCAGCTCAATCTCGGATATATCACGCGGATCAATCATGGGGAGGGCCGCAAGGATTTCCGGGGGGAGGGGTTTGAGCTGCGCACGGACAGTTGGGGAGCCATCCGCGGCGGCATGGGCCTGCTGATCAGCACGGATGCGCGTTCGCATGCGAAGGAGCATCAGAAAGACATCCGCGAGGCCATGCGCGCCCTGAACAACGCCGCGGCGCAGCATAAAAAACAGTCGGAACTGGCGGTCAAACACGGCGCGCAGAATTTCGGGGAGCATCAAAAGCCGCTCTCCGCCGTGCTGGACAGACAAAATGCGCAACTGCGCGGCAACGGCAAGCCGCATGGAGAATTTACCGCGCCGCACGTGCTGGTTTCAAGCCCCGCGGGCATTGCCGCCACAACGGCCGAATCCACGCATCTGCACAGCGCCGCGCATACCGGCGTCACGGCGGGCGGACATATTTCTCTGGCAAGCAACAGGAGTTTTCTGGCGACCGCCATTGAAAAGGTCAGCCTCTTTGCCCACTCCCTGGGCATGAAGCTTTTCGCGGCGAGAGGCAAAGTGGAAATCCAGGCCCAAAGCAACGATCTTGACGTCATAGCCGACAAAGTGCTCCGGATCATCAGCGCCAGGGAGCATGTGCACATCTCGGCCCCCAAGGAAATTCTGCTCACCGCCGGGGAAAGCTACATCAAAATCAACGCCGACGGCATAGAACAGGGCACCAAAGGCGCATTTGTGGCCCATGCCGGACAACACAACCTTGTGGGCCCCAAAACCATGCCCTACCTGGTCCCCACCTGGAGCGAGAGCGAGGCCGACCCCCAGGCCCGGCTTGTGGTGCTGGACGAGCTCGGCAGAAAGGTAGACCTGGAACGGGACGCCGTGAACGGCTCCGGAGAGATCGACGGCGCGGCCGACACGCATGAGCTGCACCTCTTCCACACGGATCAGAAAGTCGCCTGGGAGCAGAAGCGGCAAAAAAGCGACGGTTCCAGGTTCAACATCATCACAGGCAACGTCATTCAGCTCGGCGACGCCGAAAAAGACGACAGCGAAGACGCCTGATGACGTCGCAGGATTCCTTTTTCTTCCCGCAGGAGCGCGCCATGAACCGGCAAGGAAACGCCAACAAGAGGTATTGTGTTCATATTCAGGGCTATGAAGCCGTCATTCTGTATCCCGCACTGGTTACCCCCGCCCTGACGCCCAGGGGGGAATGTCTGTCCGTCATTCTGGCCGTAAAGGAGGATTTTTATCAGGAGCACCTGAAGGATCCCGAGAGAAAAGACGCTAAAATCGGCTGCCTTACCGCACGAAAAATGCACTCCCAACTTGTTTTGACGGAGTGGGGGAACGCCGCGATTTTCAACACCGACGAAGTCCAGTATACAGGCCAGAAAAGACGGCTTGTTTCGCAATGCAACATGATTTTCGCCGGCCACACGGATGCCGTGGAAAAATACAAGGCCGGGAAGTATCGGGGCTGGTATCTGGGGCAGCTTGAGGAAAAGGACTTTCCGGTAAAGGGCTTTCTTCGGACAGACGGGCGGGAAAGGGAAAGACCGTGGGGCGTACTGCATGAGGGCGCGGTGAAAATGTACCGGAATGCAGGGTATACGCACCTGTTTCAACTGGATTTTGAAGAGTTCACCAAGGCCGAACTCCCCGGAATGTATGAATTGGCTTTTGTGTACTTCAAGCTTTACGATGACGATGACCACGCCGTTGCGGCCGCTTATGACGCCCTGCATGCAAAAGACGGCGATGCGCGGGGACCGTCCGAAGACGAAACAGGGAAAAAACTGTTTTGTTGCTACACGGACCCGGATGACGATCTGGTCAACGACTATTTCGCCGCCGCCCGGCTGGAGGAGCGCCCCCGAGACCTCAGAAAACCGAAAACAATCGGCGCCCGAAAACTGGTCGGTTCCAATCGCATGTTTCCCCTGTACGAGGCGACCCTCAACGGCGGCAGGCCCGAGGCCGCTGCCGCCGATCAGCCCCCGCCCCTCCTGAAAGTCAGCGAAAATACCTTTCTGCAATCCAGGCACCCTGTATATATTCCTGACAAATGGGAAGGCAAAGTGGGGGCGATGGGAGATCTGCACGTCTCTTCGCGTCAACTGCTGTACAAGCGCTCCAAAGCGCAGGTCATTCCCGGCGCCGACGAGGCGGATTCCCCAATGCTCGGCAACATGGCGCATGTGCACGGCGTCTCGGCGTTCACCCTGATGGACGATATAGCCGGAAAGAGCGACGTGCTGGCCATCGTGGGCGATCTGTACGACCATGTCATCAACTGCGACCCCACGTCCGAAGCGTTCAGGAACGTCCGGAACGCGGCAGGAGTATGGGACGCCATGAGCTACAGCAAATATGAAGGAAACTGGGATGCGTATCCGAGAGGCATAGACGGTTTGCTGCTGCTGGCGAAAATTCTTGACGTATACACAAGGAAAAAGCGCCCCGTACTCTATGTGTCGGGCAATCACGAGGCCTACGAGCGCCCGTACGGCATAAGCCCGCGCCTGAGA
>CASQEL010000213.1 GCA_949427775.1 uncultured Desulfovibrionaceae bacterium | reverse complement strand
GCGGGTGGTTTACTGTTTCAGGCGCTATGCGCCTTCAACTGGCTAAAGCCATAATAACACAAAATACTTCGTATTTTGTGTCAAGATCATTTGCCGAAAAACGCGGTTTTCGGCTCATTCACGGCGACTATGCCGCCGCGCCATGCTCTCGCATGGCGGCTAGTACACAGAAACTTTAGATGTTTCTGTGTACTAGTGTCGCGTCATTCTATAAGTGCCGCATAAAACATGTTCAACTTACCGTGGTTTCAGAGTAATGCGAAGATTTTTTACGGCACTTGAGCGTTGACGACTCACTAGAGCAGATTCACTTTGACTTTTTACAAAGTCAAAGTTGAAGACACGCTCGCTCCGGCATGTAACAGCGCAAATATAGTGCGCTGTAGCCTGTCGCGGCGGCCGCCCGCCCGTGATCGGCAGAGCATTTTCAAGAAAATGATGGGATGTCCCGCTCACCTCCAAGAGCGCTTTGCGCAAACGGCATCTCTCTGTCAATATGGGGATATCATAAATTTTCCCAAACAGAGAAGGAGCGGGACATGAGTGAAGTATGCACCATCGGTCTGGACATTGCCAAGAACAATGTTCAGGTTCACGGCGAGGACGGGCAGGGAAAAAAGGTGTTCAACAAGCAGTTGAACCGACATGCGGTTTTGCCTTTTTTCGCCAATCTGCCGGTGTGTCTTGTCGGCCTTGAGGCTTGTGGCGGCGCTCACTATTGGGCTCGCGAGATCGGCAAGCCGGGTCATGATGTCCGACTGCTCCCTCCGCGTCAGGTGAAACCCTTTGTCATCAACAACTGACACAGCGTCGGGGGAAATTTATTGCCGCTGTGGCCCAGGCGAACAAGACCGCCCGAATAATCCGGAATGTTTTGGCAAGGGGCATGGAATATAGTACGGCCTTGCCGCAATGAAGGAGATATGAGCAGGCCATCATGCCGCTTGCATCCGACATTTTGGGTGTGTCAGGGCAAACGTCGCGTCAGCCCCTTCATTAATAGCACCGGGCCGGTGAACAGGGAAAATGATGAAAAAATGGTCGCCCCGGCTTCGGAGAACTCCGGTTAGAGCAACGGCTGGAACAAGCCGCAAAAATGATAGGGAACCCGAAGCGCGGATTTCATCATGGCAGGTCATTTGTGACGAAGCCGGATACATGACAGCAAGCATTCCCATTTTTCAAGATTTTCCTTGACCCCGGGGAGCGGGATATACATGCTCTAAACAGTGCGGTATTGCCGCCACACTTCGACACGAAAGGGCCGGAGCGGGAGGAATACCTTTCCCCCGCTCCGGCCCTGAATGTGTTCACACCATGCCCTTTTACCCTCCGACAGCGCCGGATTTCACCCGTTCTTTCGGCCGGGCGCCATAAGAGTACACGCCCTCATGGCAGACGCCTCTTCCCTGTCGGAGAACAAAACTCTCGTGTTCGCCCCGGAACAAAGCCCCCCTGGAGCGATTTGCGTTGAAAACGGCAACCGCTCTGGCTTCCGCTCCCGCGGCTGCCCGCCCCGAATGCGCCTGAAAAGCGTGGTTTTCAAGCGCAATGACGGCAGCGCCGCTTTTCCCTCTACCGCCCCAGGCGTCCGGCCGGACCGGTGGGCGTGCGCGCCATCTCGGGCGTAATGGCTTCCAGACCGCCCATATAGGGACGCAGGGCCTTGGGCAGCACCACGCTGCCGTCCTTCCGCTGGCCGTTCTCCAGAATGGCCACCAGGGTGCGGCCCACGGCCAGTCCGGAACCGTTGAGCGTATGCACGAAGGCGGGTTTGCCGCCCTTGGGACGGAAACGGATGTCCGCCCGCCGGGCCTGGAAATCGCCGCAGTTGGAGCAGGAGGAAATTTCGCGATAGGTATTCTGGCCCGGCAGCCAGACCTCCAGATCATACGTCTTCGCGGCTCCGAATCCCATATCGCCGGTACAGAGCACAATGGTGCGGTACGGCAGTTCCAGACGTTCCAGCAACGTCTCGGCGTTGCGCCGCAGCAGTTCCAGCTGATTGTAGGAATCGTCGGGATGGGCGAAACGCACCATTTCCACCTTGGTGAACTGATGCTGCCGGATGACGCCTCTGGTGTCCTTGCCGTAGCTGCCCGCCTCGGACCGGAAGCACGGCGTCTGGGCGCAATAGCCCAGCGGCAGCGCCGATTCGTCCAGGACTTCGCCCGCGTGCAGATTGGTCAACGGCACTTCGGCCGTAGGGATGAGAAAATAATCCCAGGCCTCCATGCGGAACAGATCTTCCTCGAATTTGGGCAGTTGCCCTGTGCCGGTCATGGTTTTGCGATTGACCATCAACGGCGGCGCGATTTCCACATAGTCATGTTCACAGGTATGCACGTCGAGGAAAAAGCTCACCAGAGCCCGTTCCAATCGGGCCGCCCAACGCCAGTACACGGTGAACCGGCTGCCCGCCAGTTTGCCGCCGCGCTCGAAATCCAGTCCCCCCAGCGCCGTGCCCAACTCCCAATGCTCCTTGATCGGAAAGTCGAACACAGGCGGCGTGCCGTACCGGTGCACTTCCACGTTGCCGTATTCGTCCGCGCCTTCCGGCACGCTCTCATGCGGAATGTTGGGCACGGTAAGCAGCCAGGCTTCCACTTTGGCCTTGGCCTGCTCGGTTTCCGCATCCAGAGCCTTGATGCGGTCGGACAGCGCCCCCAGTTCGGCCAGCATGTGATCGGCGGATTCTCCGGCCCGTTTGAGCCGGGCGACCTCCGCGGACGCCGTGTTGCGCTGCCCCTTGAGCGCCTCCACTTCGGCCAGCAGTTTGCGCCGTGTGGCGTCCAGAGCCTGAAATTCCGCCACATCCACCGTGGAATGACGCGCGGCCAGCGCCCTGGCCAGCACGTCGGGATTTTTTTGAATGAGCTTGAGATCAATCATGAACCACTCCTTGCGATGTGGGGGCCACCATAGCCTTGAAGACCGTGCCCCGTCTACTCCCGACAGGACCTCATTCCTGCTCCGCGATGCGACTGTCTATTTTATCCAATAGTAAACATTTTAGTCCAAAATATCTCCGATGCGTGTTTTCATCCCTGATATGCAGAAAATTTATTCTATATAATTACTATATTACTTCATAATGTATTTAGGGAACAGAATTTGCTGTATCTCCACACAACAAAACTTCCGAAATGTTTTTTCTGTTTGCAACGCCGAGTATTCAACAACATTGATATTCGGACTCTCCTTACTGTTGCTCACAGAAACTTTCTCCATATGCATCCATAGTTGTGGGGAGCAGGCAATGGACATTGCAGAATACGGTATCATCGCTCTGGTCGGATTTTTTTCGGGCATCATTAAAACCGGTGTGGGCGTAGGGGCGGGTATTTTCCTGCTGCCCACGCTGGCCCTGACCTTTCCCGTCAAAGTGGCATTGGGTCTGGGCGCACCCCTGATGCTGGTCTCGGACGTCGTCGGCTTGCGGTATTACTGGGGACAGTGGCTGCCGCGCGCCGATCTGGGGCGTCTGTTTCTGGCGGCTTTGCCCGGCCTGATTCTGGGGATCGTGCTGCTGCCGCTGATTCCCGGAGGGATCTTCCGCGTCTGTGTGGGTCTGTTCGGTTTCTGCTATGCCCTTGGCCTGCTCTGGCCGCATTTTCCCGTCACGGCCCTGCTGAAAAGATTCTTCGGCAGGCTCGACGCGCGTTGCGCGGATCGTTCCAGTGCGGGCGCGTACATCTACGGACTTTCCTCCGTACTGGCCCATGCCGGCGGTCTGGTCTGGTCTCTGTATCTGCTCACGGCCGCGCCCGACCGCCGCATCTTTGTGGGAACCACAATCGTTCTTTTCTTTGTCACCAACATCTACAAGACAGCATCATATCTGTATATTGATATTATCGACATTCATACATTGATGGGTGTTCTTCCAGCTATTCCCATGATTCTTCTTGGATCATACGTAGGCAATATGCTCAATAAAAAATGCAATCATGTTTTGTTCAAAAAAATTGTTCTTGTTTTCATCATGATTACCTCAATCACACTCTGCATCTGATTTCATATTTTAATTCAACATGCTGCATGCAAAAACGGACTGTATATTTTTTTAAGACTCCAGAAATATTTTTGCATACAGGAGGAAAGGATATGCAAAAGACCGTTTTCTGTTTTTTACTTGTTTTTGCCGTAATTCTGCTTCCCGGACCGGCCGCGGCCGCAGGCGCTTCGCTGCCGCAAACCATCAATATGCCGCATGTCTATATTGTTTTCGGCGTGCTTTTCGTGGCCGCGGTACTCTTTTTCACAGAGTGGATTCCCCTGGCCGTCACCTCCATTCTGGTACCC